>QMVM01000001.1 GCA_003661105.1 Methanosarcinales archaeon
AAAATCCCGGTTCCCCTCGATCAGCCCTACCACCTCATCCGTGTCAAGCCCCTCGCAGACGTTATACTCCTCAATCCCGATGATCATGACGATCTTCCCGTCACCTGCGATGCGTCTGACATGGTCGATCGCAGATTCCGCAGACGGTATATTCATGCCCGAGTTCGAGTTATCAACGACCGTCCTGCCATCGATCTCCACGATCTTCATTCTACCGCTTACTCCGCTGAAACCGTTGAGAAAAGACTCTATACAGTCCGGATCAGTGTTCATCGATATTGCAGCGGAGACCGCGGCAAGAATTGCAGTTCTATACGAGAAGATATCATAGTCCTTGACTATAAACTCGATGCGCCGGTTCATCGCGGTAACGACGGCATGTGAATGGTCGATCTCCTCGAAACGCACGTCCGCCCCAGCCCCTCCGGACCCGCCGTCCCCGAATGTGAGGATCTTTGCAGCCGGGTCAGTGGTTACACCGACATCGCGGTTTAAGATCAGCGTTGATCCGGGTTTTGCACGCTCTACCATCTGCATCTTCGCGCTGGACGATAGTCCGGTCTTGTTTGCAATTAAGTAATCGCCTGCTAGCGTGGTGATGATGCCGATGTCTGCAAGTCCTGTGCCGCCGAGCGAGACCTCGAAGATGAAGATATCCGGTTCCACCCCCGGCTCGGCTTTGACCGATTCCACCGCCCTGATGATGCTTGCCGGCGCAATGCTCCACTTTGCGATCGTTCTTGCACTGCTGCCGCCACTACCAGCCCCACCTCCACCTCCACCATCCCAGTACTCAACACCTGCGCTGGTATGCGAGACGATTTTCTTACCAGAACATTCCGCTAACATTCCTGCAAGCAGCCGTACGGTGCTCGTCTTTGCGGTCGTGCCGGTCACCTCGATTATGTGGTACCGCTCGAGACGCTGTTTTAGTATCTCGTGGACCGCGGCATGGTGCGTGATCACCGGTACCGGCACGTCCGCGGCGCGCGCATCGCGAAGTGTCCTGTACGCAGAATCGAGATGCACAGGCGCGACGATCAGATCGAAATCGCCGGCATCCGGTGGTTCTGCCATGACCGGGATGCCGGACGATTCGAGATCGCGGCGCGCTTCGTCGCTGACAGTACCATACACATCGACAGCGATGATCGCATCAGTCTCTGCGAGAGACTGTGCGATCAGATCGCCGCCATGCGTCAGATCGAGCACCGCGATATCCATATTCAGCGTGAAAGCGCTTCTTCCGCCCTCTTATATGCAAGTTCCGCGATACACGCATCTGCGCCGAGTGGAGCGGCATAAACGATATCAACCGACTTCCCGTCGATCTCTGTCACCGCTCTCTTATCCTCATTCAGATTCAGTTCTTTCGGGATGTCCTCAAGCGTGTGGACGCCGTGTGCAAGGAAGATCGGGAGCGCAACGATTCGGTCAACGCCGGTTCCAGCGAAACTTTCCAGCCCCTGCTTAAGTGTCGGTTGGTCCATGTTCAAAAACGCTGTCCGTACGACGACATCGCCCTGATCGGCGATCATCCCGGATAGCGTCTCAACGAGTTCCTTGTTATATGGAAGTGTGCTTCCGTGTCCGAGTACCAGTATACCTGTGTTCATAGATTTGCCTCCTGTGTTACGTAGAATGTTGGATGGTAACTATCATTGTTAAACCCATCGACGCGCGATATGACCTGACCGCTGCATTTATATACTAGAACGACAGATGTATAGTTGTCATTATCATTATGATAATGAGGTGGTTATCATGGCATGGACAAAAACAGAAAATGTATGGGAAGATCTGGATGAGGTGCTCTGCGGCGCAGTGTGCCTCATCTTTGGGTGGGGTTCAGCCACGCTTGGTCACGAATGCTTTCACTTATTGGTTGCACGAACGCTAGGACTTACAGCAACGCTTGGCGAGGTTACCCTCACCACAGGATCGGTGTTCGTACAGGGGGATATGACATCGATCGAGACGATGCTCGTGGCGGTCGCGGGCAGTCTCGGGTTGGTCATAGCCGGGGTGCTACTGATCTACTCGTTTGAAAACAAGATGATACGCATGATCGGCGCGGTTTTCCTGTGCAGGGCATGGATCGATGCCCTTCCGCTCTGCGACCTTGATGGCGGAATCTTTATGCAGTCCGCGTGTACTGCTCTTGGAACTGCGGGATTGCTTGCAGCATGGCTCTTCGTTATCCTCGAGATTCTTGTAAGCGGCGGTGCAATCGCACACGTGATCAAGAGTGGGTCTATTTAACGCTCCTTTGTGTTATACGTTAGCACAGTGTCGGGTGTGCCTTCTCCGGCACATCTGGCATCTGTGACGACTTTTTTAGATACTGGTGCTTTTGTTTTTTACCACTCTGACGGATCAATGGAAGAGTGAAGAACGTTTAATATCAGGGGTTTATAAACGTAATTTGAAATTTCATTTATGGTGGTATGCAAACATGAAACAATCATTTGCCCGCGGGATTATCCTCCTGATCATTACAGTCTCTCTCATGCTCACACTCAGTCTCACAGGGTGCATCACAAAGCAGGAGCCGGAGTGGGACGTGACCAACGACGGGTTGTTGAGGTACCGGATGCCCGCGCTGGATCCGGGTACAGAGCCCGTGCGAGAACTGCTCGAAAAAACGGATAATTACACACTCTGCGAGGTTGTTTACAAGAGCAGAGGGGCAGATATCGAAGGACTCATCCGGATACCAGAGAATAGTTTCGGAAGACAAGTTCCCGGAATCGTGCTGCTCCCTGGTGCAACCGTGACAAAGGAGGGTGAACAGGGGCTTGCCAGATACCTCTGCGATATCGGGTATGCAAGCATCGCTATCGACCAGCGCAATCTCGGCGGCATCAACATGGAAGGTGATCTCCGGATGTTTCTAAACGGAGAGGAGCCCGTGCAGCACAAGATGGTATATGATGCCCTCTCAGCAGCAGAGGTGCTGCGGCGGCAGCCAGAGATCGATCCTGACCGGATTCTATATCTCGGCGAGAGCAACGGCGGCAGATTTGCGATCGCCGGATGCGCTCTTGACAAGAGAGCGCGGGGTGTTGTTGCGATCAGTACGTGTGGTTACGGGATCGATGCGCTGGTTGCTTCAGGGCAAATGATGGACCCTGATGTGGTCCGGTTTTATCGATCGGTTGATCCTGACACGTACCCGGATGAGATCAGCCCGAGAACGTTTGTGATGATCCATTCTTCAAACGATCCGGTCATCCCATATAGTAGCGCACAGCAGACCTACATAAAAATCGGTGAACCGAAATCGCTGCATGTGATCGAGGCTGAGGGGCACGGGTACAACGCCGCGATGAATCCTTTTTTGGAGGCGGAACTTGCGAGGATCTTCTCTTAGTCTTCTCTTAACACCCATATATAGTGAGAAATCGCTCACGCCAGAGCCATCCGGATCGCACCAGCCACGATGCCGCCGATAGCGGTTGATATCATGTTCACGCCGTTATTTGAGAGGATGCCGAAACAGTTGCACCATTCTATGTGCAATACATTCCGACATTCATAGATACCTACTCGGAATGGCAGGAAGCAACTGTGAAACAATCCACGGTTTACCACGATCTCGATTGTGAAAAGTCGGCTTATGTCTTCGACGTAATTGAAAACGGACAGTACGCAGGCTACATCATTGTTTCAGCAACGAGGGATAACTACCCAATTCTTGAGTTTTCGACAGGTAGAACGACTGACGTAATAACAGAACTCACAACAGGTTCTGACACGCTGGCACAGGAACGTGCCGATGAGAGGAGATTGACCGCTGGAGAATCAGAACCGCTCTATCTTGGCGCAACGTTCTATTGTGTAGAGTACTCTCTGATTAATGATAGAGGCGAGGTCGTAGATCATGTAGTGGTGGATATGACAGTGCCAGCAATCGTTGATCTTGACGCATCACAGGTTGAGGTGCCGATAGGTGAGAATGACTTACTGGAACAAGAGCGGATGAAAAAGCAGGAGGCGAATGCACTTTGGGATTCTCTCGAAGAGAAGATGAAAACAACTTCTCCGGAAGGTCCAGCATTGTCACGTGGATTGGGACATATCTCTAACTATCCATAGTATCATGGATGCTCTCCAACCGCAGCCGGAATGGTTCTTGGGTACTGGGATAGTCATGGTTATCCGAATTTCCCCATTGGGCCCGACGGAGAAACATTGATAGGTGAGCTGGCTGATGCGATGGGAACTAATTGGCCAGGAAATGGAGAAACTTGGCCATGGGGCATTGACGATGGTATAGAAGAAGTCTGTGAAAACCACGGATACAGCAACTTCGATGCAAGCAATGACTACTGGATGACATGGAACGAAGTAAAAGATAAGGTTGATGCAAACAAACCGTTTGTGATGAGCATGCTACATGGTGGCACAGGCAGCGGGCAGTCCCAACCGTACGGCGACCACAGTGTTGCCTGTGTTGAATACAGCGATTACGACGAAGATTATGTATTCATACACGATACACGGGACGAAGATGAACATCATTACATGGCGTATGGCAACTGGTGGGCAGCAATGGCAACATGGGTGAGACCTTAATCATCCATTTTTTATTTTTTTATAAAATTGATAGGAAAAGAATGTTTAAAAGTAAAATGAGTAAAATAGCTGCGATACTGGCATTGTTTATGGTTGCCGGACTGTGCGTGGGGTTTATTATTCTTCCTTTTGTTTCTCTCACCGGGTATCCTCCTGCCGATTGCATGCAGGTGTGGTATCTTCCGTCTCCGGATTATGTCAGCGCAGACTTTAATGTGAGTGCTGTGGAAGCGATCTTAGATGATCTGGCTGCAAACAGAACTTGCATAAATGAGACAATTCTCGCAGAACACATACCATTGGAGGGCGTGGCAGTGAATGAGACTTTCGCAGGATATTTCTCATTGATCTGCGAGAGGAAGGCGGGGGTATCACCCTCATTCTTCCCGGTGCTTTCGCAGTACTGCGGGTATGCAAACTACTCACGAACAGGCTCGGATGACCAATATCTGGCGGGTGAATGGTACTTTGATGGTATCAAAGAGTTCTTACAAGCGGAGAAGGAACTGTGCCGATATTTAGAAGAACACGGACGAGTTTCAACTGTGGAGTTGAATATAAGCAAAGGATCGAGATATTCACCAAAAAGTTTCGATGCCACCAAATACGAATGTGAAACTACATCAGGATATTTTCTGATCTACAAGAATACATTCGGACGCGAGGGTGATTATTTCATCGTTTACTACGGAACAGTGGGATCGGTTGACCTTTCGAACCAGACACCGTTTCTGAAAGCTCTGATAGCAGACCGTTATCCCACTGGATCCGGGATTGTTGGGCATTTAAAGTCGTGATTCAAAAAGGGAATCAGCCTCGAGGCATTTTTCATCTCCATCTGAAACCAAGGTTGTTCGGTTTTGACCGGACGATACCGATTGGGTTTATAAACTATGTTTAATTGGCTACTCATGTTTTGGAGATCAATCAACTTTCGCATTAAGTGGAACTGTTGACTTGGTGACGTTGAGCTGATATGACGAAACACTTCCCACCAACTCGAAAAAACACCACCCACGTTATGCATCATTCTCAAGACCTGGTGTAGCGACTTCACCGGAAAACCGACACCATCGTCACGCCAGAGCCATCCAGATCGCGCCGGCCACGATGCCGCCGATAGCGGTTGAGACCGCGTTCACGCCGTTATTTGAGAGGATGCCTCGCTGCTGCAGGGTTGCGCCGAGAAGACTGTCGATGTTCGTGCCGAGAAATCCGCTTAAGGTAACGATCGATATCCCGAGGATGCATGCGGAGTCCGTCCCGATCACGCCAAATAGAAGCGCGAGAAGCGCGATCGCAAGAGACCCAAACAACGCAGCAGCCTCGCCGAGTGAAGATACGCCCCCATCGACGCCGGGGTCAACTTTTTTTAAGGTGGTGATCATGCGAGGGCTTCCCTCGTACGTAGTCCCGATCTCGCTTGCAAGTGTGTCACCAGTTGCTGTTGCAACCGAGCCAAGGTACACGTAAAGGATTATGTTCGCTGCCTCCGGAAATATCGGATAGCAGATGCTTGCAGCGATCGCAACGATGCTGTTGCTGAAGACATTCTTGTACCCCCTCGCGCCTCCTTTTCCTTGCGCAATCCCGAGCGACTGCTTATACTTATATTTGTACTTTGTAAATCCGCCTCCGAGCAAATAAAATGCCAGGAGAAGCAGGAACCACCAGACATCCGTGAATGCGATGATCAGAACTCCGACAAGGGTTGCGCTGAGCAGTCCTGATATGTCAGCAATCCCTGCCCTGTATGCCAGATACCCAAGTATCAGTGCGAAAGCAAGCGCAAGCACCATCGATACGTACGAGACTGAATATCCGAAACTGAAGAAGAGCCACATCGCCATCGCAGAGCCGATCGGAACTGTGATGTTGTCATGAATCCTTGTCGAGATGCATTCGAGAAGCGCGCCTGTTACGGCTCCTATGACCGAGATAAAGAAGATCAGCTGGAACGGGACCGAAAATGATGTGGGCTCTGTCCAGTGCAGGATCCAGCATCCGATCAGGAATGAAAAGACGGTTCCTGTGAAGAGAAGCGTTAAACTGACCTTGATAGACTCAGGTTTTGTTCTTCCCTCAGAGTACCCGCGTTCGGGGTACTTGATGTTACCGAGTGCTTCATACCTTGCCTGATTGGCAACACGCAGGATCGTCGCGATGCCGTCGCCGAAGGTGGTGATCGCTATTGCACCTCCGATGATGAAGACCGGAAACTCGTACTCGGTGAATGTGAGTATCCCTGCGATCAGAAGCAGGAGCAACATGCTCCCACTAAGGAAGATCGCGCCCAAGGGTCTTTTGATGGCTACACCGGACCCGCGATACGACAGGATTCCAAAGAGTCCACCTGACCGCGGCAGTAACAGGACAAAGAGAAATAAGAGAAGCGATAGCAATACGAGATACTGCAGAGGCAGGAACGGAAACGCAAGGACAATCATTCCGATCAGGATATGGATCGTCTGTCTCTTATACTCACGCTTGATGTCTATCTGCATTGCAGTCACCTGTTGGGTGTGTTCTGTTGTACTTGCTCAATTAAGTTGTGGTCACTCTTCCACCCTGGGATCGTGGATTTCTTTCACATTTGCAAAGGATCATCTGTAGATTCCAGTGCTTTCCATTGCCACCGATGGGGCGTCGTTCTCTTTAAGCCAGTTTCGCAATTCAAGCAGTCCATTGTGATCTGTTGAGAATCTCTTGATTATCGGCTCTTCCACGCCACTGATCATGATTGCAGCGAAGACATAAGAGTTTGTGGACGTCGATGCCACAAACTTTATTTATCTTTTGATCCATTATGATACCTCTGGTAATCGCTTGAAAGCCCGCTATCCGATGAAATTCAAAATTTCAGCTTGGCACTCGTGGTTTAGACCACAACAGCATTAATCTGTGGCTAAAACAGTATTTTTAGATTGACGATTCCCCATTATGGCAGTTGTGGTTGCATAAGACAATCCGACGTTCCCAGAAACTAATAAAAAGACTCTTCATCACTCCACCACCCTCACCGTGATCAGATTGGTGGTCCCGGAAACGAAGATCGGCACTCCGGTCGTGAGCACCA
Source organism: Methanosarcinales archaeon (assembly GCA_003661105.1). Taxonomy (GTDB): domain Archaea; phylum Halobacteriota; class Methanosarcinia; order Methanosarcinales; family Methanogasteraceae; genus Methanogaster_A. The sequence goes on from QMVM01000001.1 coordinate 7,655, forward strand.
CCCGGTCCCCAGCCTTTGCAAAGCCAGCGTCCATCGCGGATCGCACCGACGCATCCATCGCCTCATCAGTCGTCCCAACCGCAGGGATTCTAAGCGGAGTAACGCCCCATATAAGAGCAAGTCTCGAGAAGGTCGCTTCGTCCGGCGTTATCGCGATGATCGGAGTTTTCGGGCGGTACATCGAGACGACGGTTGCCGTGCTTCCCGAGTACGTGGTGGTGATGATCGCTGCGGCATTCAGATTGCATGCAAGCTGGCAGACGGCATGCCCGATGCTGCGTTCGATCGAGAGTCCGGTCACATCGGCGTCTGCGTCCGTGTGCATCCGCCATCCAACAGACTCGGTCGTTCTTGCGATCCGGTCCATCATACTAAGGCTCTCGATTGGATAGTCTCCGATCGTGGTCTCTCCTGAGAGCATGATCGCATCAGTCCCGTCCAGTATGGCGTTTGCGACATCTGTCGCCTCGGCGCGGGTCGGGATCGCATCATGGATCATCGATTCGAGCATCTGGGTGGCTGTGATAACAGGCTTGCCTGATGCATTGGACTCCGCGATGAGCCTCTTCTGCGTAATCGGCACCTCTTCAATCGGAATCTCGACTCCGAGATCCCCTCTCGCCACCATGATCCCATCCGCCACCTTCAGTATCTCCGGAAAATTGTCAAGCCCCTTCTTCGTCTCGATTTTGGCGATGACCGGGATATCTACCTCCTGCTCATGGATCATCTGCTTGACACCGGAGATATCGGACGCTCTCCTCACGAATGAAACTGCAATGTAATCGACATTATGTTCTATTCCGAATGAGATATCCTTTTTATCCTTTTCAGTGACGCTCGGTACTGAAAAATGCGCCTCCGGGACGCTTACCCCCCTTTTATCGGTGAGAACTCCTCCAACAACAACCTTCGCCTCGACACACCCTCCATCAGTACTCACGACCACCATTCTGATCCTGCCGTCATCGATCATGATCGTCTGACCATCTGATACCTCTTTAGCAAAGAGCGGATACCTCACGCCGATATGACACGCATCTCCGATTATGTCGCTGGACTGGATGGTTACATCATCTCCAGCGCGTAGAACGATGCTTCCACCTTGCACCCGGGAGGTCCTGATCTTCGGACCCTGAATATCCAGCATTATAGCGACGGCACGGTTCTGCTCCTGTGAAAGTGCTCGTACCACGCGTATCTGTCTCGCGTGCCACTCATGCGTGCCATGCGACATGTTGAGCCGGCAGACATCCATGCCGCGCCCGATCAGCTGGCGCAGGGATTCCTCGGATTCGGTGGCAGGTCCGGTGGTGCAGATGATCTTTGTTCTTCTCATGGTCATGGTTCTGTGTAGTACAATAGTCCGGTTCCAGTCGATCGGGAATTTATGTATCACATCCCAACTCAAGTCCGCCTTACTCTTTTGAGGGGCGGCATATAAGAGTTTTGAGACTGTAGTGTAGCGACAATTTAATTTGCAGATGCAATAAAAAATCTCCACATCATAATATATCGCTGTCGCGCGACGATTGATGAGGCTCATAACATTCTTCAACTTCTTAAGAGTGCAGTCTCAAGGAGACTTTACATATGCGGGGTTCGTATCCTATTGTATGGAACGTGGGGGACTCCACCATGATTTATGCACGATAACATTTTGGGACCAGTCTATATTTGGGGCACAAAAAATCTATCCGAAAATTCCAGTAACACCGGCAAGGATCCGGGATGCCACATAGTACATGCTCCGAACCGTCACCTATGCGATTATCTGCCAGATGGTGTTCACCATAATTTCCAGATTCTTATCGACCCACGACTGACGATTCTTCTTTATTCTCTGTCCAACGATCCCCCTAAGGTTTTCGACGTGATTATTGTTGTCAGGGATATGTATTCCTCTTGATGTCAATTTTGCGAACAGCGTTACTTTACCAGCGGTTCTGAGAATGAATTTAGCAGTATTACTGTTCTTGTTCCTTGATAACAGCTCATTAGCGATTGACAGCAACTCTTTTTGAGTGGTATCTATTTGATTCGTACACTGCTGGATTCTGTAGCCACAATCCTCTAAATGTTGTTGTAAGTTAGCATCTCCGTCACAAATAGCGTACACTTCGTCAGAAATGTTGTAATTCCTCTTGATATGGGATAAAAACTCTGACCAACTCTTGACCGCATCCAGGTATAGTAGAAACTCTTCTCCGGTTTCCAAATCGAGCCCCAACGCGCCTTTGATGCTAGGACGACCGCCCGACCGCCTCTTTGATTTGGTGTCATCTATGATTATAGCATCGATCGTTTGACCGTTGTATTGCGAATAAATTGGATTTCTTATTGGTAGTGTCTTATTTTCATAGAATATTTTCTTTAACTTGGAAGAACTCACTTTAACCCCCTGCAAGATGCCAATCAGAAAAGATGCCTCCGAAAACGAGACTATTGTGCACAGATATTTCCACGAAGGATGGTGTATGGAATCAAGTAGATTTTTATCTCGGTTGTGCAAATAAGGCACTATGAACGTTTTTTCCCCGCTTCATCGAGCGTTCTCTTTGCATGGAAGTCAAATTCAAAATGGGGTGTCCTGATGTGTACTTTTTTGCTTCCCTTTCTCATTTTCGCTTGTTGTGCCATATCATCCTGCAAACTGTCGAGATACTTCCTTGGTCCGAGGTCTTCGATGCTGTTGACTGCGTCATCGCCGATGCCAACTTCGATGGTCAGTTTCCGTTCAGGCATGTGCAATTGAACTGGAGGCGTTTTTATTAAAACTTGTTATGAACCGGCTGGGAATGAATACTGTGCCCGAGTAAAAACTGGTCCCAAAATATTATCACTCTATGAAAGAAACGATACTCACAACCATGAAACGCTATTTAAATCCGTTGACCGTTACAAGTATTCGGACGCGAAAACAGAAGCGACTTCTAATCGATGCAATCTGGGAGATATGATATGGAAAAATTTAATCTGACCGCCATAATGTGGAGCGAAGAGGACGTATATGTTTCAAAATGCCCTGAGTTGGGCGTTGCAAGTTGTGGAGATACGCTGGAAGAGGCACTTAGCAATTTAAAAGAAGCAGTAGAGCTTTATCTCGATAACGCCAGGGAGTTAGGGCTTATTACAGATGTAGAAACTGCCCTCACATCTTCTCATAAATTCACATCGGCATTCGAGGTTGCCGCATGAAGAAGATTCCAGCAGTTTCTTCGGATGATGTGGCCCGGGTATTGAAAAAAGTGGGATTTGAGTATGCTCCAAAGCGTGGTAAGGGTAGTCACGCCGCGTTTTACAGAATTGATGAAAATGGGCGTAAATTACTTGTTATTGTGCCGAAAAGGAGAGAACTGCCAAAAGGAACTCTTTTATCTATTCTTCAACAAGCTAATTTGTCAAAAGATGATTTTATTAAATTACTGAAATAAATAATGAAACGATGAGAGCAAAATCAACAAACTGCCCACGGATGCCCTCGAATTCATTCGTGGGTTGGAAGGCTGGGGCTTAACCCAAACCTCGTCTCTTCCACTCCAAGCTTCAAATATCCGAAATCATACAAATCAGAACCAACGCACCATCTGAATTGGCACCCCCGCGGGTTTAAGAAATCTTAAAGTACAGCTAAGTTTCAGATTCATCTGATCGACATGCAATACAATCCACAGACGATCGAGAGAAAATGGCAGGAAAAATGGGATGCAGAACGGATATTCCAGCCAGAGGTATCCGGTAAAGAGAAGTATTTCATAACAATTCCATATCCCTACTTAAACGGAAATTTACATGCCGGTCATACCAGAACATTCACCATAGGAGATGTTATAGCCAGATACCAGCGGATGCTTGGACGAAACGTCCTCTTTCCAATGGGTTTTCATGCAACAGGCACCCCGCTCATAGGTCTTGCCGAATTGATCGCAAAACGCGATCCCGAAACCGTGCGCGTCTACACGGAACTGCACGGCATCCCCATGGATGTGCTTGAGACGCTCGACTCTCCTGAATCGCTTGCCGAATATTTCGGCAGGGAAGCAGAGGCTGTGATGCGGAAGGTCGGATTCTCCATCGACTGGACCAGGAGGTTCACAACGATCGATCCGGCTTACAAGAAGTTTATTGAATGGCAGTTTAATCGGCTGTATGACCTCGGTTATGTCGTCAAGGGCTCGCATCCGGTGAGGTGGTGCCCGAATGACCAAAATCCGGTCGAGGATCATGATCTGCTCCACGGGGAGGGTGCAAACATCCTCGATTACACATTACTCAAATTCAAACTCAAGTCGGATGCATCAGATGCACCGGACGGATGGGTTCTTCCGTGCGCAACGCTCCGCCCTGAAACCGTATTCGGTGTTACGAACCTCTGGATCAATCCCGAAGTCGTGTATGCGAAAGTCAGCGTCAATTCCGAGAAGTGGATCGTTTCTGAGGAAGCGTACCGGAAACTGACGTACACCGATAAGGAGGTTAAAAAGATCGGCGAGATCAGCGGGAAGGATCTCATCGGAAAGACTGTCCGAAATCCGGTGATCGAGCATGATGTGCTGATCCTGCCTGCAAGTTTTGTTGATCCCGCGAATGGAAGCGGGGTCGTGATGAGCGTTCCGGCACATGCGCCTTACGACTATCTGGCGCTAAGGGACCTTAAGGGGGTTGAACTCATCGAATACGGCATCCTTGATCTCTCGGACATCGAGCTGATCTCGCTTATCGAGGTTCCTGAGATGGGCGAGTTTCCTGCTGTTGAGATCGTGGAGGAACTCGGGGTTAAGGATCAGTCGGATCCGCTTGCAGAGAAGGCTACAAAACTCGTTTACAGAAGGGAGTTTCACCACGGGGTGCTTAAGGAGAATACGGGCAAGTACAGCGGGACTCCGGTCTCAAAGATAAAGGACGTCCTGACACGTGATCTCATCGAAGAGAACCTCGCAGACGTCTTTTACGAGTTCAGCGAACTGCCTGTGGTGTGCAGATGCGGGACGACATGCGTTGTTGCGATGGTCAAGGATCAGTGGTTCCTCAACTATTCTAACCCGGACTGGAAGGCTAAAGTGTATGACCACCTTACCCGGATGCGGATCATCCCTGATGAACTGCGAGTTGAGTTCGAGAACAAGATCGATTGGTTGAAGGATAAGGCGTGTGCCCGCAAAAAAGGGCTTGGAACAAGACTGCCCTGTGATGACAAGTGGCTCATTGAGTCTCTTGCGGATTCGACGATTTACATGTCGTATTACATCATCTCAAAGTATCTTGACCGGCTAAAGGTGGAACAGCTCACGCCCGAGTTCTTTGATTATGTGCTGCTCGGAGAGGGCAGCGCGGATGGCATGTCTGTCGACCCGGATCTCGTAGAGCAGATACACGGCGACTTTGAGTACTGGTATCCTGTCGATATCAGGTCGTCAGGGAAGGATCTTGTCCCGAATCATCTCTTATTCTTCCTATTCCACCACGTAGCCCTCTTTCCGGAGGATAAACTGCCAGAAGCGATCGCAATAAATGGATTCGTATCTCTTGAAGGAGAGAAGATGAGCAAGTCAAAAGGACCTCTGCTCACACTTAACCAGTCGATCGATGATTACGGTGCCGACGTGGTGCGGCTCTACATCCTCGGCGCTGCTGAGCAGACGCAGGATGCGGACTGGCGATCCGAGGGCGCCAAAAGCACGCATAAGCAACTGGAGCGGTTCTACAACACTGTACGCGATATCGTCGAGACGCCAGAGCCGGATAGCGGTGTAGCACAAGAAATAGGGGCAGAGCCAGAGATCATCGATAGGTGGATGATGAGCCGGCTCCAGCACCGGATCGCAGAAACGAGCACGGCTCTCGATGTGCTTCGCACGAGACATGCGCTTCAGAACGCATTCTACCTGCTGATGAACGATCTTAAGTGGTACCAGCGAAGAGGTGGTACAGCGTCCCTGAAAGATATTGCAAGCGTCTGGATCCGGCTGATGGCCCCGTTCACGCCGCATGTCTGTGAGGAGTTGTGGACGGCGGCAGGAAACGACGGTTCGGTCTCGCTTTCAGAGTATCCGATCCCGGATCTAAGTCTGATCGACAGAGATTCCGAAAGAGCAGAGGAACTGGTGGAAAACACGCTTGGCGACATCGAGGAGATCGTTAGGGTGGCTGGGATAAAGCCTGGAAAGATCATGCTCTTCACAGCCCCGGTCTGGAAGAACATCGCATTCAAGGCTGCTCTTCTGGCGAAGCAGTCCGGAAAACTGGAGATGGGCTCTCTGATGAAGGAGTTAATGCAGAATCCCGAGATCAAGAAACATGCACGTGAGGTTCCGAAGTTCGTGCAGTCGTTAGTTAAGGATGTGCAGAGATGGGGCGATGAACAGATCGCAGACTCCACCCGATCGGCGGATGAACTGGACGTGCTCCTAAAATCCGCAGGTTTCATCGGAAAGGAGTTTAACTGTGCAGTTGCTGTCATGGACGCTGATTCTGCAGGTGATGATGTCGATCCACAGGGCAAGCGGAGATTTGCGGAACCCGGAAGGCCTGCAATCTATATCGAGAAGCAGCGGTGATAGGTGATCTGTATCTGCCGACAGAGGGCCACGTCACGGGGTATCCAATCATAGTAACATCTTAAGTGTAGAGTTCACTGACTTATATATGCAGGGAGTTTTAGAATGACCGAAGAAGATAGGGAATTGATAGCATATTGTGGACTTTATTGCAGTGATTGCATAAATTACAAAGGCGAAATCGCCGATCTGGCCAGAGATTTGAGAAAAAAATTGAGGGAAGCGAAATTCGATCGAGTTTCAAAAGGATTGGTAAAATATTTTAAACAATTTGATAATTACGAAACCTGCTACGAAGTTTTAGGAGCAATGGTCAGATTACGCTGTAATCGGGCTTGCTTAAACGGTGGAGGAAATCCTTCGTGTAAAATCAGAAGGTGCTGTCAGAAGAAAGAAATTCGCGGCTGTTGGGAATGTGATGAATTCGAAACGTGTGAAAAATTTGATTTCTTGATACCTATTCACGGAGATGCTAACTTAAAGAACCTGAAAAAGATCAAGAAAAAGGGGCAGGATAAGTTTATCGAAGGTAAAAGAGATTGGCAAACTTTGGAATAAAGATATCCATAAACTATTATCTAAAGACGCAAAAGTCAGAACCAGTGCAGCAGATAATCTGGCAACTCCAGACCATCGAAAGGTTGTTATACTGGTAGCCAGAAATCCACGGTTGTGATGCATAATGAAAGAGATCAGCACCTCATCAGGACTCGGAGGCATCCTGAATGCCTTTCGGAATCTCACCAAAGAATCGAAGCGGATAACGTTTGTCGGCACTCCCGGGTTCTGCGCCCCGTTTGCAGAACTGATCGCATATCCTATCAGGGATGCGGGCAAGGAGCTGGCGTTTGTCGCCAACCTCGACTTCGATGATGCGAAGAAAATCGTGTTCACGAGCCATGGCATGCAGATGGCTGGGACTACAGATGCTACCGCGGATACGGTAGTAATACTCGGCGGTCTTGCGATGCCAAAGATCAGCGTCGATGTTCACGCCCTGAAGTCGATGATCGATCTCATTCATGGAGGAGACGGAATGCTTATCGGCGTCTGCTTCATGAGTATCTTTGAGCTGTCAGGATGGTACGACATCCTCGATTTCGATTATATGATCGATACACATACAAGTGTAAAGGTTCTTGAGAAGTGATACAATATGACAAAAGAGTTCATAGTCAGCGGAACGTTCAAAGCCGGTTCGAACCGGGAGCGGTTTACCAAGACGGTAAGCAGCCAGAACCGGAAAAACGCAATTGAGAAAGTGTATTCGCTCATCGGGAGCAAACATCGGCTGAAGAGAAATTTTATTGACATAACAGACATTTCGGAGACAGGATCCTCATGAGTGGACAACCTACAAACGATGAACTACAGCGATTGGCAGCTCAGCATGATGAACATCAGGCGCAAGCCGAGATGCTTGCGGAGCAGATAGAAGCGATCCAGATATCTATCATCGAATGCGAGCGCGCCGTAAACGCAATCGATGCGCTCAAGGACGAAGACGAAGTTGCGGCACTCGTTCCGATAGGCGCGGGTTCGTTCATGCACGCCAAACTGGCCAAATCCGACCGCACGATCATCAGCCTCGGATCGAACGTATCAGCAGAGATGTCTTCAGACGCTGCAAAAGACCGTCTCGTCGACAGGAGGGAGAAGCTCGCAAAGATACTTGAACAGATGAACCAGACGATGGGCGAGCTGGCAAAGAGGATTCAGGCGATTCAGGCGGCGGCTACCAAACAGACGCAGGCAAGGCAGCCAGATCAGGCGTATATCTGATGTTTAAAAAATTAAAAGATAAGCTCGACTCATTCAAAGAGGCGATCAGCAGCACGATCGACCGGAAGGCTGCGGATGTGGGTGTGGAAGAAGCGCTGAAGAATGATAAGAAGGGTAAGAAGAAGGCAGGGGTTATCAAAAGAGCGAAAACCCTGATCGTTGAGCGGGAGTTGATTCTCGATGAGGGCGACCTCGAGGGTCCGCTGTGGGATCTTGAGATGGCTCTGCTCGAGAGCGATGTTGCGCTTCCTGTCGCCGAGAGTATCATCGATGCAGTTAAAGACGAACTGGTAGGAGTTCATAAGAAAATCAGGTCGGACACCTCTGATATCGTCGAAACTGCGCTTAGAAACGCCCTCATCAGTGTAATGTCAAAGGAGATGTTCGATCTCGATGATTTCATCGCAAACGCCACAAAGCCAGTAACCATTGTATTCATCGGAGTGAACGGCACAGGGAAAACGACTACGATAGCGAAAATAGCATCGAGATTGAAGGCAGCTGGGTATTCTGTCGTGATCGCATCAGGAGACACGTTCAGGGCTGGTGCAACAGAGCAGATGGAGAAACATGCTGAGAGAATCGGTGTAAAACTGATCAAGCACCAGCATGGCGGCGATCCGGCTGCTGTTGTCTATGACGCGGTCCAACATGCGAAAGCGCAGCACCGTGACGTGGTGCTTGCTGACACGGCAGGGCGGATGCACACGAACGTGAACCTGATGGACCAGCTGGAGAAGATCTGCCGTGTGACGCCACCCGATCTCGTGATCTTTGTTGATGAGGCAGTTGCAGGCAATGATGCAGTGGAGCGGGCGCGGGAGTTTAATGCGATAGTCCCGGTGGGTGGTAGCATCCTCACAAAGGTTGATATGGACTCAAAGGGCGGCGCAGCGATTTCGATTGCGCACATCACCGGAAAGCCGATACTGTTTCTGGGAACCGGGCAGAAGTATGAGGACTTTGTGAAGTTCGATGCGGGATGGTACGTGGATCAGTTGTTTGAGTGATCCCCTATCTGGCCCGACCCTGGTAGGTGTCTGCTTCAGCTGATTCCTTCTATGCAGTCCGGCATGAATGTACCAGACATACATGCGGATTGCATCCCTTCGTGCCACTCGGAGACCTACTGCTTATCATACATGCTCTTTGTGGTCCGGGTGTTGTCTTTATCCCTTCCGATCTCAAGTTTCATTTTCATAGACTACACCCTAAAAACCCCTTTAAAACTCCACCTTTGGTGCGGTTTCCGCTCCTTCCTCCGCCTCGAAGTACGGCCTTTCATCAAACCCAAACATTTTGGCAACGATTGCCGCTGGCATCCTCTTTATCATGGTGTTGTACGCCCTGACCTCTTCGTTGTAGCGCATCCGTTCTACTGCAATGCGGTTTTCCGTCCCTTCCAGTTGTGATTGCAAGGCAAGGAAGTTTTCGCTCGCCTTCAGATCAGGGTAATTCTCAACGACTACGAGAAGTCTTGAGAGCGCTGAATCCATCGTGCCGGCAGCCGCCATCTGCTCCTTAGTCGAGGACGCCGCGCCCCACTGACTCCTCGCTCTTGTAATCTCGGTTAATAGTTCCTCTTCATGCGATGCATAACCCTTCACAGTCGAAACGAGGTTCGGGATCAGGTCGACTCTTCGCTGGTACTGGCTCTCCACCTGAGCCCATGCTTTGTCAACCCCCTCCTCAGAACTTACGAAACCGTTGTACATCGATAGGAACCAGCCGCCAGTAAGCAGTGCAACTACTGCAATTACGGCCACAACGATAAGTGCTGTATTCTTAGAACTCATTCAATCACCTCAAATTCATCAACGATCTCTCCAATGTCCGATAGTACCTTGATGATATCTCTGATGTACTGCTCCTTCTCCTTCTTAAATTTGGCATTGCCGCGCCGTATATCATATATCTCTCTTAAGACGTCCGTGTCGACATCATAAGCGTTCGAGACTGCCCTCCACATATCACCGGTGCTGCTGGCAGGTAAGTCCTTCAGGTACAGGAGCGATCCAACGATCGGCGCAAGGACCGGGACTGATGCGAGGGCAAGCCTCTCGAGATCCTTGCCCTTGAACCTTAGATATTCCCCGCGGAGGTGGAGCAGCTTTGACCGGAACTCAAACTCAAGCTGATGTCGCAGGTGCGCCTTTGATATCACAAGGTCTTTTAAGAGGTCTTCACCATCAAGCATCGTATGGTGCTGCTTGATGTTTAAAAATTCGATGGGAAACACATCGGAACCGTCGAAGAGTTCCTCCTTTGTCAAGAGAAGCGGTATTTCCTTAGTCCCTTTGAGTTTATGCAGCGTATCAAAGTCGATACTATTGCATACCGCAAGGAGCATCATATCGTCGCCAGTCTGATATTCTGCAAGTGTTACCAGATTAGCTCCCAGAATCGTCTTTATTTTCTCCACATCCGTCTCTTTTGCCATATTATCACCACATTATCATCGATTATCATCAAACACTGCTCACCAGCCTACACATCACCATCCGCCTCCGAATCCGCCACCCCCGGACATGCCACCTCCGAAGCCACCGAATCCGCCACCTCCGAATCCGCCACCCCCGGACATGCCACCTCCGAAGCCACCAACACCTCCGTAGTACATATATCCGCGCCCTCCACCCCTCCGCCCTACAGACATCAGGATGAGTAGGGCTATGATGAAAATGAAAAAGATCACCGTCCCGATCCCCCCGCTGGAGGTGCCGGTACTACCCTGATTGTTCATGCTGTACTCGGAGATGATCTCCTCATCGCCTTCGAGGAGCCCTTCGATTATGATCATAGCCTCATAGATGCCTTTTCCGTATTCGCCATTTTTGAAATTGGGTGTGATGATCCTATCGCCAATATTCACCTTCATGCTGTCGGTTATCACCCCTTCAAGCCCGTAACCAACTTCAAACCTGTATTTTCGTTCCTGTTTTGCTACAAGAATCAAAAGACCGTTATCTTTATCCTTTTTACCTATGCCAGCCTGTTCGAAGAGTTTTACCGCATACGTCTCTCTGGATTCGCCTTCAAGAGATTCCACGGTAACAACAACGATCTCAACTGTTGTCGCTCCTTCGATATTCTTTGCAAGCTCGGTTATCTTCGCTTCATAGGCCGGATCGATCATATCCGCATCATCGGTGACAAACCCGGTGAGCTGCGGATAATCGACGGCTGCAACCACCGATAAGGCGGACAAGAGGATCAGCAGAATCAATATTACAGATGGCTTTGTCATTTTCATCGTACCACGGTCGCTCCTTGAACAACTTTTAATCCTATCTGTCTTAACTTATATAAAAGCTCTCCAGCTGGAGTTGGTTGCCAACTTACCGTATGTGCTGAAGAACACCCCCTCCCGTGGAATCCATGCTGATACGGTTGGGTACGGAGTATCATAGTAGAGTGTGCGTGTGTCTTCTTAACCACACCCTACTCTGCGGTCTTAATCACCCAAACACGGCTCTTCGCACAGCGTCGATATTAGCATCCACCTCGATTGGCTTTGGGCAGACATCCACAACCTCGGTCGGATCCTTCATGATGTTGCCAGTCGTGATACAGACGATCCGCTCATCAGCGTCGATCCGCCCCTCCGCAACCAGTTTGCGCAGTCCGGCAACCGATGTCGCACTTGCCGGCTCAACACCGACCCCCTCTGTCGATGCCAGATTCCGCTGCGCAGAGATGATCTCATCATCAGAGACCGAGATTGCAAGCCCGCCCGATTCCCTGATCGCGCGGAGTGCTTTTGCAGCGTTTACAGGGTCCCCGATCCGTATTGCAGTTGCAATTGTCTCTGGGTTGGGATCGGGCACAATCTCTGCAAGTTCGCGGTCTATAGCGTCCACGACCGGACGCGAACCCTCTGCCTGGATGCCGGTCATCTTCGGGATCGCATCGGTGACGCCGAGTTCTTTCAGTTCCTTAAAACCTTTGTATATTGCGGAGATGTTACCAGCGTTTCCGACAGGCAGTATGACCCGGTCAGGAACCTCCCACCCGAGTTCATCCACAATCTCAAAAGCGATCGTCTTCTGACCTTCCAGCCGAAACGGGTTGATCGAGTTTAAGAGATAGAAACCGTACTCGTCGCAGACCTCGCGCACGAGCCGGAGAGCCTCGTCAAAGTTTCCGCGGATGTTTAAGACCTTTGCGCCATGAATCAGTGCCTGTGCGATCTTGCCGAGCGCAACTTTCCCACCGGGAAGCAGCACCACTGCAGGAATCCCTGCTTTTGCCGCATAAGTCGCAAGCGATGCAGACGTGTTTCCCGTGGACGCACATGCAACGGTCTTCATGCCAAGTTCGATCGCCTTTGTCACACCAACGGTCATGCCTCGGTCCTTGAATGATCCGGTTGGGTTCAATCCCTCGTGCTTGACAAAGATCTCGGATAGCTCCAGGTCATCCTTGAGTCGTTCTGTGCGGTATAGTGGAGTGCCGCCCTCCCTGATCGTCACCGGCTTGATATCTACAGGAAGGAGTGCTTTATACTTCCAGACCGATCTGCATTCATCGGTTTTGCGAAAGTCTATCTCCGATAGGTCATAGATCACCTCTAAAAGTCCGCCACATGATGGGCAGGTGTATATGATCTCATCAGGATCGTATAGGGTGTGGCACTCGATGCACTGGAGTTGGTAATTCATGGTTATCCTTTTGTTGGTGGCGGATGTAAAGGTGTTGGGTCAAGATTTTAGTACTTGGCGATCGTATCAAATCACATCAATTCGGAAAGGTGAAATAATGGAACTTAATACAACCATCACGCTCATTGGAGTACGGCTTGCAAAGGTCGGAACAGAGTTTATTTTCAAAGGTCCTGCCCCGGAATGCGAGGATTGTAGATTCAAGAACAGTTGTATGAATCTGAGCCCCGGGAGAAAATATCGTATCGTAAATATCAGAACCACTACCACACATTCTTGTGATGTGCACGACGAGGGCGTGCAGGCGGTGGAGATTGTGGAATCCCCGATCATATCTGCAATCGAATCAAAAAAGGCATTCAAAGGCTCGAAGATCGTTTTTGAGCCACCATCGTGTAAAAGAAGCGAGTGTAATATGCACGACCTCTGCCATCCGATCGGGCTGGAATTCGGTGACAAATGTACAATCTCTGATGTGATCGGGGATGCTCCTGACGAATGCATGAAGGGATTGTCGTTGAAGGTCGTCGAACTGACGCGATAACAGGCACAGTCTAAAAACTCAAGTTTTCGGACGCACCAGACGGTCGTACACCTCATCGATCATCCCGGAAACATCAATGCTGCACGTCCTTGCAACCAGTAGAGCAACCGCGTCTGTTTCAACGATTCCCAGACGTTCATGTGCATCATTGATCAGGCGTATGACCTCTTGCTTGCTTTTCACGCCAGATAGCTGCTCGACCACCCGGTCGATTATGGCACTCTCATCAGATGCTTCTTTGGTCTCTTTGAGTAACACCTCGTCCTTAGTAGCAGTGGCATCGATGGATCGCTCCTGACGATATAGTATGCTCTGGTCCGGTCTGAAATCGACTGGAATCTCCACTGAATGGATATCGAATAACGGCTCAACCACTTCACCTGTGATCCGCACAAGCTCTCGTTGCTCTGCATTTGCAAGTACTGACTCTGCCTGATCAGGCGAGAACCATTTCAGATCGAGGGAGAGCGCAAATACGAATTCACTGATCGAGGTTACTTTCCCCTTCTTCCGGAATATATGGGCGACGACCTGTTCCAGAGTCATGCATTCCCTTGCCTGAGCGCCTCAACGATTCTACCTGCCACCTGCCTGCACTCGGTCATGCCGGGTCCGGAATTGAGATGAACCATAAGCGTGAGCAGATCCCCGTCCAGATGCATCCGCACCAGATAGTCATCGCCAGTAAATGCGATCATCCTATATTTTTCATCGAGGCGGCTATATTTTAGTGATATCTTAAAATCAAGCGTGCCATCACTCTCGATCCCGACCAGAACCGCGTCCACGCTGGCAGGGCTTAAATGCGCAAAATCGAGATTATTCTCGACGATGTATACCGCAATCTCGCGTTTTGCCTTGACGGTGTGCCCCCCTTGGTCGGGCGATTCCGTGGTGAACATCTCGTGTCTTCCGTCCAGCCCCGCCATCGTCCGGACCAGATACGGGAGGTCCTCGTAGTACCGGTATTTCTGCTCGAAATGAACATCACTCTTCGGGAAATGGTAGTAGATGCGCTTTCTCATATCCATATTCTCGATCACACTTTGATCAGTTCAGCATCAGAGACTCCGTCGACACCCCGGATCTCGCCGAGCAGCGTGTCAGGAACGTCTGAGTCGACATTCAGGACCATGATCGCCCGGTCATCCGTCCCGGTTTCGCTGACCTGCATCCCGGATATGTTGATCTTCTCCCTGCCAAGGATTATGCAGCAGGGACCGATGATATTCGGGCGGTTCTCGTGCCGTGAGATAATCATGTGGCTCGATGGTACGATATCGAGACGGCACCCATCGATACTGAGTATCCGCAAGGCACCACTGATGAGCGCACCGGTGACCGATCTCGACTCACCCCCTCCGGCAAGCGCAATCGTTATCGACTGCTGATCCACAGTCTCGGTTGATTTACTCTCCTTGATCCTAATCTTTCGCTCCTTTGCAAGTTCCGGAGCGTTTACATAGTTAACGCTCGCCCCCATCGACTGCGAAAGAACACCTTTGAGTGCTGCAAGCGTAACCATCCTTAAATCGGTGTCAAAGACCGCACCAGAGTAGTCGATCTCGATCGCATCGAAACTGCGCATCAATTGGGCACATATACCCCCGAGCGTCTCTGCAACACTGATATATGGCGCAACCACACCCATGGCATCGGACTGGATGTGCGGCAGGTTGATCGCGGTCGTTACAGACTCGCCACTTAGCGCGGCAAGCACCTGATTCGCGACATCGACCGCGACCGCGACCTGTGCCTCCGCTGTAGACGCGCCGAGATGCGGAGTTACGATCACACGATCCAGATCAAGAAGCTGGCTTCCTGTCGGAGGCTCGTTTACGAAGACATCGAGTGCGGCGCCGGATACCTGGTTTTTATTGACAGCACGGACGAGCGCGTCCTCATCGATGACCCCGCCGCGTGCGCAGTTAATGATCCTGACGCCGGGCTTCATCATCTCGAACTGGGCGTCGCTGACCATGCCTCTGGTCTCGTCTGTAAGTGGCGTATGCACCGTGATGTAGTCGGACTCCTTAAGCACAGTCTCGAGGTCTACGAGTTCGATCCCGAGTTCCTTTGCACGCTCTTTTGGTATGAACGGATCATAAGCGATGATCTTCATTAGAAGACCTTGCGCACGTTTTACAACTCCTATTCCAACTCTCCCAAGCCCGATCGTGCCGAGAACCTTTCCACGAACCTCGCTTCCTGTGAACAGTTTGCGCTCCCACTTGCCAGCCTTCAACGAGGCGTTCGCCTGCGCCACATTCCTTGATAGCGCAAGCATCATCGCGATCGTGTGTTCTGCTGCTGAGATCGTATTTCCTTCGGGAGTGTTCGCAACGATTATTCCTTTCCTCGTCGCTGCGGCGATATCGATGTTATCGACACCGACTCCAGCCCTGCCAACGATCTTGAGGCGGTCTGCTGCATTTATAATTTTTTCTGTTACCTTTGTCCCGCTTCTGATCGCAAGGGCATCGTACTCTGGTATGATGCTTACGAGTTCGTCCTCGGAAAGACCGGTATTGACATCCACGTCATGTTCTGCTCTGAGTATCTCCAAACCCTCTTCTGCGAGGGGATCGCTTACAAGAATTTTCACCTATATTACCTCCCTCGGTATGTTATGATGTGTCTGTGATCTTATATCTTAAAACGTGTGTGGTGCAATCATCGATGCGGGTATTTTAGTGCCCGAGTTCCGCTGGCAGCAGTTCGCCAGATTGGATAATCTTTCTTATTATAGCCGCTATTTCACGATCGATGAAATCATATCCGATTACCTACTGGTAACAACGTTATCACCTAACAATATTGTTATATAACAGATTTGTTATGTAAGATTTATCGGTTTTCACCATCGAAAATCCCACCTGCGCACGCCGTCCACGCGTGGGGGCGGTATATGCATCCGGCGAGCACACTCCATTAATGGCGTGCTCGCGAATCGCATCAGGATATGTGGACATCGTGGTTATGGCA
This sequence comes from Methanosarcinales archaeon, assembly GCA_003661105.1. Taxonomy (GTDB): domain Archaea; phylum Halobacteriota; class Methanosarcinia; order Methanosarcinales; family Methanogasteraceae; genus Methanogaster_A. Next base: position 24,184 of record QMVM01000001.1, read on the forward strand.
GGTTAGTTTCATGCAGGGTGTAAAATTAATGGCATACAACTTGCAGGTGACTCTCGGCAGAGCTGCCTCAGGGTTCACGATCCTTCCTGCCTTTCTCGAAGACCGAAGGAAGATGTACTATATACCTCCCGTCTTCCTTCATAGACATAATAATCTCTTCCCGCTCGAGCAGCGATTCAAGATTCAGTTCATAAGACCCCTTCTCCAGGATGCGGATCGATTCGACCTCCATATCAGGCACCGTCTCCTTTTTTTCTTCCACCTTATCCGACTGCGTTTCCGCATCAGTGTCTTCTGCATCCGTCTTGGTCTCGGTCACTGATTTTGCTGGCACGTACAGAAACTTGTTCCACCCACAATTCGGACAGCCGTTTAAGATGTCGACTGAACCGTCCTCAAATATATGTTCGCAGTTGGTGCATTTGTGGGGCATAGCTGTTATTTTGTTCTCATGGGTATTCTTTTTATCTATCGCGGAGGTGTGTCACCTTGCCTGGGTGTTATGCCAAAACCACAAGTGTTGCGGACATCCAAAACCAGAGGCAGCAGATGCAAGACTTAGATCAACAATTGCCTGCGCTAACGCACAGCATCAGGGCAACTTACGCAGCCGCTTATGTATAACTATGATAAAGACGATATTGCTGAATACTCCACACCGAAAAAGAAGCGATGGAAATTGTCGAAAGAAGATGGAAAACTGATTTGGAGACATTTAAAAGATATACAGAAGCGAATCCGTTCCGTAGAATAGTTGCCATTACCGATGAGGAGGTACTGAGGATTTGTGAAAAACTAAAGAAGAAAGCCGAATGAGCCTCACCAACGGATTATGAATGCTTCCCAGTTTATGGTGAGGCGCAAGTCGCACTCCCTTCAGTTATGCGCTCTGCTCTCGTCTCTGCCACCGCACCAGATATGCAATTGCGAGCACCCTGCGCGGCACAACTTTTAAGAATGCCAGAACCAAAGTCACAGTCCGACACAATATCGGAGTTATCATAAATGGACGTTACGAAGATCACACTCGACGAAAATGAACTGCCAAAGCGTTGGTATAACATTGCAGCAGACCTGCCAACCCCACTTGATCCGCCGCTTAACCCGCAGACAAAGGAGCCAATCACTCCGGATGATCTGTCTGCGATCTTCCCGATGTCGCTTATCAAGCAAGAGATGAGCACAGACCGGTGGATTGATATTCCAGGCGAGGTTCGCGACATCTATGCGCTCTGGAGACCGACCCCGCTGTACCGGGCGATGCGACTGGAGAAGGCACTGAAGACGCCTGCCAAAATCTACTACAAATGGGAAGGTGTAAGCCCGCCCGGAAGCCATAAACCAAACACGGCAGTTGCGCAGACGTATTACAACGCAAAAGCCGGAATCGAGCGGATCACGACCGAAACCGGAGCCGGGCAGTGGGGATCTGCACTCTCGTTCACCACACGCCTCTTGGATCTTGAATGCACTGTGTACATGGTCAGGGTCAGTTACGACCAGAAACCATACCGCAGGATAATGATGGAGACGTGGGGCGGGAAAGTGTTCCCAAGCCCGAGCAATAAGACCGAATGCGGAAGACGATTCCTTGCAGAGGCACCAGATACCACAGGCAGTCTTGGCATGGCGATATCAGAGGCGGTCGAGGATGCTGCAACGCATGATAATACAAATTACGCGCTCGGATCTGTTCTCAACCATGTGATGCTGCATCAGAGCGTGATCGGGCTTGAGATACAGAAGCAGTTTGAGATTGCGGAAGAGACTCCTGATATCATGTTCGGATGCGTTGGCGGCGGAAGCAACTTTGCGGGCGCGGTATTCCCGTACATCGGAGATACCTTACAAGGGAATGCGGACGGCCCAAGAATCGTGTCATGCGAACCTGCATCATGTCCAACGCTCACGAAAGGCGTGTATGCGTATGATTTCGGAGATACCGGGCAGATGACCCCGCTTCTGAAGATGTACACACTCGGACACGACTTTGTTCCGGCAGGCATCCACGCGGGAGGGCTCCGGTACCATGGCAACTCGCCACTATTGTCGAAACTGACACATGAGGGCTACATGGATGCGGTTTCATGCAAGCAGACCGATGTGTTTAAGTCAGCGCTCCTCTTTGCGAGAACCGAAGGGTTCATACTTGCGCCAGAGACTGCACACTGCGTACACAGTGTTGTCGAAGAGGCGCTGCGGTGCAGACAGACTGGCGAAGAGAAAGTGCTCTTCTTCTGCGGAAGCGGGCACGGAGACTTTGATCTTGTTGCGTATGATGACTATCTAAACGGCCGGATCGTGGATCCGGAAGAACCGACCGAGGCTATAAAACGGTCGATATCGAAATTACCAGAGGTGTAAGATATGGGAAAAACAGGAAGTATCCAATGGGTGAAGATCAAGAACAGGAAGGGCAAGGTTCGACTGGTAGAGCATAACCATGTGACACACAAGCGACCCGGTCCGGCACAGCGCTACTCATCTGCGGGTACAAAGAGACGGCGGATAAAGCGATCTGAAAAAGTGGTTGCAAAGTAAGTGCCTGTACGCAGGCACAGGCAGGGCGGCGGGACCCTTCTACGGTTTCCCGGGTTCTCTGGTTCCCTGTGAATGCACACAGGCGCACAAACGTTCGCGGATACGCTGCATTACAATCCCTTTCAGGGAAGTTTAAGATCAAAAGCCGCCCACTGGTAACATGATGAAAGTTTACGCAGTGCTTGGCGATCCGATCAGCCACAGCAAGTCTCCTGCTATGCATAACGCGGCATTCGGGGCACTTGGGATGCCGTGCACATACCACGCGTTTCGGGTGCGCCCATCAGACCTTAAAGATGCGATATACGGAGCAAAAGCACTCGGGTTTGGCGGACTTAACCTGACCATCCCGCTCAAAGAAGATGCGCTGAAATACGTCGAACCCGATCCGATCGCAGCGCGGATCGGTGCTGTAAATACGATCGACTTCGCTGACGGAATCACCGGGCACAACACAGATGGAATCGGCGCGATGCATGCGCTTGAGGATGCTGGCGTCCCGGTTGCAGGCAGAAATATCCTGATCATCGGCGCGGGTGGTGCGGCGCGGGCGATTGCGTTTCAGTTCGGGTACAGCGGCGGGGATATCGTTATCGCGAACAGGACAAAGGAACGAGCAGACAGGCTTGCCCGCGATGTGAGGGGCGGACTATCCGAACTCGGGAAAACCCCCTCGATCGAGAGCATCGGGCTTGGCGCGATACCAGAGAAGATCGCTGACGCGGACATCCTGATCAATGCCACATCGATCGGGATGCATCCCAATATCGATGCAACACCAGTGCCCGCAGGTCTCCTGCGCCCCGGACTTGCCGTGTTCGATATCGTATACAACCCCCGCCGCACAAGACTGCTCCTGGAAGCAGAGCAGAAGGGCGCCACCATCGTCGAAGGTGTGCGAATGCTCGTGCATCAGGGCGCGGAGGCGTTTTTGATATGGACTGGAAGAGAGCCGCCTGTTGATGTGATGGTTGAGGCGGTGGTTCGGGAACTGCGGTAAAGTGTAGTGGGAAAGGTTCCGGGCTTGGGGGTGGTTTTGCGGGTGATTAGAAATCATCTATGTCACACGCAACAAACCCCTTGTCCACCAGATTGTCCTTCCCTTCGATCTTCCTTGCCACAATCCCGAAATATTCTTTCCGAGAATCGCTGTTCCACTGCACGGATTTCGCCTTCTCCGATAAGTCCTCGAGTATTTTCTCTGCCTGCCAACAAGTCAAATTCTGCCATTTACATTCAACAAACAATATCTCTTTTGTTGCATCGCGTAAGGCGACAACATCGATTTCCTGGTCCTTGTGCCACCACTTTCCAATTTTTGAGAAACCGAATATCCGGTCTCTTTCTTTTATCAAAAATTGCCTGACAACCTCCTCAAAAACACCGCCCAAATAAGTACTGTAATCTTCCTTAACGACGTTTATATCAAATATGCCCTCTTCAATAGAACTCAAATTCGGATAAATATACCTGAACCAGAATTTAAGGAAATTATCGTTTAAATAATATCTGCCAAGCCTCGATTTTGGATTCTCAGTAACCGGAACAGCTCTTTTGATCATCCCGACTTCGATCAGATTCCTTAAATAAGGGCTGATATCTGTCCTTTTTACCTTTATAAAATTCTTAATCTCGTTTAACTTTGTTTTCCCGTGAGCGATGGCTTCCAGTATTAGTTTGTAGGTGCTCACATCTTTAAATTCGTATCGCATAAGAAAATCCACTTCATCCCCCAAAATACTTCGTTTTTTCGTTAGTTCTCCCTCCAACCACTGCCAAAAAGGTTTATCTATCTCTATCAGGTAAAACGGAATCCCGTCTGCAAAACCGTAAATTTCAACAAGTTCTCTGGTTCCTGCCACCGGAAAAAATCTTTCAAGATCAAAGAAAGAGACTGCTTTAAGCTCTATAGAACCTGTTCTCCGCCCATAAAGTGGGCTGGCGTAATCAAGCACCCTGGATGTCATTATGGAGACTGAAGAGCCGAGCAAAAAGAGTTTCAATTCTGAGTCCTTGAGCGTGATGTCTATGATCGATTGGAATATGTTGAGGATATTTGCATCTTCGTGGATCATATTCTGGAATTCATCGATAACAACGACTTCTGTCTTGTTTTCCAGAAATTCAAAGAGGACTTCCCAATCGGTTTTTAATTTTGAAACTTCTGGATAGTGACGGGCGCAAAGGGAGTGAAACCTATCCAGATTTCTCGCACCAACAGCCAGATAATATATTCTTCCTATGTTTTCGGTTGCTTTCAGGATTAATTCTGTTTTGCCGATTCTTCTCCGGCCATAAAGGATTATGAACTCAAATCTGCGGCTGTTCAAAACATCGCTCAATTCAGACAGTTCTTTTTCCCGGTTCTTGAACTGTATAATCATCGTTATACTAATTGCAATTATACTATTTAAGATTTCTGAACTGTCGTAAGTTGTTCAGGACAAAGCTGCTAAAGCACTGGAACTACGACACAACATCCCCGAGCCGCTCCATCTCGATCGCAAGCTTGATCTCCTGCGCGATCCTTTTTCCGGTGGATAGATCGGGTTCGATCAGATCAGAGTATGGCGAGCCGGATATGAAGAGATTCGTACCCGCAACGATCCGGGCTGATATCTCGAAGACCTTGAACTCGAGCGTGTCGGTGCAGATCGTTTCGAGGCAGAACGGACCGATCATCCCGCCAAAGAGTTCGATCGACCGTGCAACGACTCTCTCGCCGAGATCAAAGACCTTTGGCAGTAACGACTCCCGCAGAACCATCGGCAGGTTGCCTGTGACCACAAAACTTGGATCGATGCCCGAAGACGCACCGATCTTGTAGAGTTCGTCGATGTTGGACTCGATCCGTCTGTCGATTCCAAGTAGTTCGAGCGTACCATCTCCGACACGGTAACCATCAGTTCTGAGCGGAGAGTAGAAGAAGTGTAGATAGTATCTCGACCCGAGCACGAATTCCTGAATCACGTGCTCCTGACCAGTTTCGATCTGTGCTTCAAATTCCTCTTTGTTATTCGCTATGAAAAACCCGCGCCCGCCTTTTGCGCCATGATACTTCACGATCACAGGGCGATCGATCCCATCAGGCGACGAAAACTCAGACGGTACGGGAACGCCTGCGCTTGTGAGCCAGTCGCGCTCCTTTACCCGGTCAGATTCCCATTCGAGTACCGCCTTGTTACCGAAACTCGGAATCTCAAGGCGCGCAAAGTCTGACGCGCCGAGGTACTCAACAAAGGACCCGTGAGGGATGATGATTACATTTTTCTCGATTAATTCAGGAGTTTTTTCGACTATCTCCTGATACGAGTTGACAGAAAAGAATTCATCCGGCTTTGCTCTCGGAAATGCGTCATAAAATTTAGGAGGCTTTCCGAGACAGATGCCAAGCGTTTTAAACCCCTCTTTGCGCGCGCCGTCGAATATCTGGAGGCTTGTGTGCGAGCAGACCGTGGCAATGGTTGGAATGTTGTTTCCTGTCATGGATGCAGCGGGTTGGTATGTAGGCGGGTATGTAAGTAGGCCGGGGCCGGGATTTGAACCCGGGTCGTGGGATCCACAGTCCCATAGGATGACCAGCTACCCTACCCCAGCATTGTGGTTGGGTGTCAATCATAAGATTGCTTGAGAATATAAAAAGGTTGGCTTGCAGCGGGGGTGCGCCAGCGTAAATGTTCCTCGTGTTCTTCGTATGATCTGGTAAGTTGCGATATATCAGCGACTATCTGAGCCAGGCATACACCAAGATCGGTACGAATACGGTGGAAAAATGAAATTATTGTAATCCGTGTAGTGGCTTCGGCGTTGTTTCGCAGACCGTGGCTGATAGGGCTTTTAGCCACAGATTAACACTGGAGCGCCGAGATAAATTCACACTCGCCAGCTGGTGAAAATCCGAGCCTCGAGGAAAGGATAGCCACCACCTCCTAACTGAACCCCGCACCCGGTCCGGTAACGGACTGATGTGAGGCCGGGGGGATGGGATACCAGGCCACAACGAAGGGTGTTCGGTTATAAGCCCGAAATTCTGATGATTCCGGAAGCCGACGTCTTCAGTGTGACGGAAACGCTGCATTCACACCACCGTTAGTCGGGTCCTCCGGTCTTGGAATATAGCAGAGAGTTCTGGGGCATTGCGAGGTGATGGGAGTCAGAGCGCGGTCTCGGACCATAGCACGGTATCAATGGGGGTGCTTGGGTTCTCGGGATGCCCAATATGCTCTCTCCGTAGTAAGAGTATGCGTTATCAAGCCTATAAACGGCAAGATACCGCAAATGGCGTATTGGGAGTAGCAGATTAAGAATAGGGCGGTTACCCGCCCTTTCTCATCTCAGAACGGTGCGTGAGACTTTCACCTCACACCGCTCAAGCATTTCATAACCCTTTCAGTACCTGGGCGGCTGTTTGGTCCTATAATCCCAGCATTCATGCACATAGTCCAACCTTTTGGTTTATCCCATCTCGTCTTGTACCAGTTACTTAGTTTCAGAGCCTTCTGTCTGAGTTTCCCCGGTTTAAAGTACTTTAGATCGAGATATGGATTTTTATCCAGCTTCAGACCGATATGTCTAACAATCTTCATATCTGAAAAGCGTTTTAGCCGGTTCTTCTTCATAGAGAACACCCAGTTTCGCATCCCAATGCTATGCCAGTACTTTCTGGCAATCCACTTCTTGGATTTGTTCGGATGTCTCCTCTTAGCCCATCTCCAGAGCATATTCCAGACAGTACTGTCTAATTTGCTGAATACCTATTTAGATACGACTGAACGATGGTAATTCGACCAGCCAGTAATGATGGGATTCAGAGCATTGATGAGGTCCTCCTGTTTCCAAGCTTTCGCTCGTTTGATCACGTCACTGATCTTTCGAGTGACTTTCTCAATCGACTTCCTGGATGACTTTTGGCATAATCCAAACCATGATATATACCACCGATGAAGACGGTGATGTTCCGCAGGTTGAGATCTGGGTTTCACGGGCTAATATCGAGTGGCACATCCTCGATCTCCCGATTGGGCGTGGCGCGGGCTGAATTATAAAATTGTCTAAAAATTAAGTTGGTGAGACACTATATGCATCTCACCTTCCCGTATCACAATCACATAACACGAAGCACCAGCGAAACCCCTTAGCACCCCCACCCGGGATCACAGTATGATCTCGATGTCCAGTTCCTCTGCGAGTTCCTTGTACCGGTTGCGGATCGTCACCTCGGTGACACCGGCAACCTCTGCCACCTCTCTCTGGGTCCTGCGCTGATCGCACTCGATTGATGCTATGTATATCGCAGCAGCAGCAACTCCGGTAGGTCCGCGTCCGCTCGTAAGC
>QMVM01000002.1 GCA_003661105.1 Methanosarcinales archaeon
GCCAAACGTCACGGTCTCTTTCGATATCTTATCGATCAAGTCCCAGCGATCGCCAGTGCTCAGTTTCATGCTGCACCCCCCGCGTCTGCCGCGCTTTTCGTATTTGAAGCGTTCGTAGCATTCGCGATGATATCCTCCACATTGACAGGTTTCGCATCTTTAAGCCTCGATACAAGTTCTTTGATACCTTCGCCTGCGATTGCGACGGTCGAAACCACAGGGATGCCAAGAATCTGCTCTAACCGGTCAGCATCGATCTCGATGTTCTTATCCGCAGCAACATCCCGCATATTAAGAGCGATCACTAAGGAATACCCCTCTTCGATGATCTCCATCGCGAGATAGAGGCCGCGTTCGATCTTGGATGCGTCGATTACCGAGATTACCTTTATATCCTTGCCCTCATGCAGCATCGCAACAGCAACCTCCTCTGCCCGGTCCTTCGGATCAAGAGAGAACGTTCCGGGCACATCAACGATCTCGATGTCCTCGCCCTCGATCTTCATCCATCCTTTCGTGTAATCGACCGTTGTTCCGGGATAGTTCGACTCGGTTACGTTTGCTCCTGTTAGACGGTTGAAAAAGACGCTTTTACCGACGTTGGGATGTCCCATCAGAAGAATCTTCATTTTGCCACCTCTATAGTGATCTTTCCGGCCATGTCCAACCCCAGCGACGTCTCTGCCCCTTCAACAACCACATCAACAGGACCTTTGATCGGCTGTTTCGTAACCATCCTGAGCGTCTTGCCAACCCTGATGCCCATGCCGGCGACCCGTTTCTGCAGATCTTTCTCGATCTCTGTTACGGCACCCTGTTCATTATAATCCATCTCAGATAATTTCTTTTTCATTCTATTACACCATACTAACCTGTATCTTCCGCGCCATCCCGCGACCAATCGAAACCGTGTTCCTATCAACCTCTATCGTAACCGGACCGTGGCCATTGGAGATCACGCGCACGACGCTGCCCTCCGATATCCCCATCAGGTTCAGTTTCTGCCTGACGCCGTGACCACCCCCGATCTCTATAATTCTTGCAGGAAGGTCTGGTTTTAATTGTGATAAGTTCATATCGCTTGAATACATCTCGATTCACCTTTGTTGTTATGAGTAATCAGACGCGATTAGGTATGTAAGTACCCTACCCTAACAAAATTAGGTTTTTTCCGAAAAACCTAACATTTGGGCGAGGGGGGGCGTTTTAATCCGGAAGTGCCGGATTGATAAAAAGTTTGAATACCACTGAACTTTCAGAGAGTACCGACCATGAGCAATCCGATATTCACTCACATCACAGACGATCGTGCAGCGATGGTGGACATCAGCGAAAAGGACGCGATCACCAGACGCGCTGTTGCAACCGGAAGAATCGCGCTTCAACGAGAGACGATTGCAGCAATCAATAGAGGCAGCGTCGAGAAAGGAAACGTGCTTGCAACAGCAAGGGTCGCTGCTATAATGGCGGTCAAGGAGACTCCGTCCACGATCCCGATGTGCCACCAGATCCCTATCACCGGAATCGATGTCAATTTCGAGATTACCGACGATGCGATTCATGCGCTTGTGGAGGTGAAGTCGGTCGGGCGCACCGGAGTGGAGATGGAAGCACTCTCTGGCGTGAGCACCTGCCTTTTAACGATCTGGGATATGGTCAAGTCCGCAGAGAAGGACGAGAGCGGAAATTACCCGGATACCGCGATAACAGATATCAGGGTGGTTGAGAAGGTGAAATACCGTGCACATCAAACCGGAGATCCGGATCCTCGCAATCGATGATTCCGCGCTTTTAGGCGAGCGCATCATGATTGTCGGCGTGGTCTTCCGGGGTGGGGGATGGATGGATGGCGTACTCAGGTCAGAGATCACACGGGATGGGATGGACGCAACCGATGTGATCACAGAGATGGTGACTGCGACCAAGCATTACCCGCAGATCCGCGTGATTATGCTCGATGGCGTGACTTATGGCGGGTTTAATGTGGTTGACATAACCGGGTTGCAGAGTCGAACCGGGCTGCCTGTAATCGCGGTGATGCGTGCCGAGCCGGATATGGCGCGGATCAGGGACGCGATGCAGAATCTCCCGGACGCTGATCTGCGGTGGCAATCCATCTTAAACGCTGGCGCGATTGCGGAGATCAAGGTGCATGAGGGTTCGCTGTATATTCAGTGTGCAGGAATTGAGATTACGGATGCAATGAAGATCGTGCAACTCGCAACGACCCACAGCCACATCCCTGAGCCGCTTCGTGCTGCGCACCTGATCGCAACAGGCATCGTGTGTGGAGAGTCGCGGGGGCAGGCGTGATCGTTTTTTTCCAATTTCGTCACTCATTTCATTCCCGCCCCATTATATTCATCAACGATTCCAGTCGGTTTGACGGTGTGTGGTTCACGCTGCCGACCGATGAAACTATATAATATTTGTATCCGCTGATACTGTGTAAATCGGGATGATCTCCCGGTCTATTTCTCAGCAATCGGCGTATGTAATCGGATCTCATCGAGCAACTCATCATCGGTCTTTCCTTCGAACTCGACTGATCTTATACCAGAATCTATCTTAAACATATCCGTAATACATGACTTTCGAATAAATTGAATTTTCCACCATCCTAAATGTCACACTCTTTATATGGGATTATACACATATCATACATTAAATGTCAGAAGAAGAACGAATATTTGAAATCCTGAGCACCATCCAAAATATCAAAGAGTCGGAACTACCCGTCACAACATATTTTAAACAGAATTCTGTTCCGTTCACTCGCGAACAATACTATCGCTATTGCAGGATTCTTAAGAAGTCTGGTGAAGACGGACTTTATGACAAAAGAAAAGATGGAAATTACACGAAACTGACGGAACGGATAAAAGATTACATAATATCCACAGTCACAGAAAACAGAAGCATAACCACACCCCAATTACAGGGCAAGATTCTAAACAAGTTTGATGTAAAAATATCAGAATCCAGTTTGAATGCCTTCCGGGCATCGGTTTCTTTAACAAGAGTCCCCCTGCACAAATAGCCAAAATACAAACTCCTGAGATCGGGCGGCGGTGAAATTCTTACATGGTTGGCATTCTTCACAGGCATTATCGGAATCTTTTTATTATTTTCTGATAACGTCGGATTGTCTTACACAACCACAACTACCATAATGGAGAACTATCGGTCTGAAAAGTGGTTTACACCGCTAATCTGTGTCCATCTGTGTTAATCTGTGGCTGATACTATTTTAGCCACAGATTAACACAGATTTCACTGATTACACCCACACAATAATGCCCGTATTTGTCGGGTTGGTGCCATGTTTTCAACCGACCAGAATAAATTAAAAAGTCTCACAACTCAAAAAGTCTCACTTATCCGACCGATACCCCGTCATCAGTGATCTGATAACCTGCCGACTCCTGCCTGAGTCCAGCCATCGCCTCGATGGTGATCGTCTCGGAATCGAGGTGGATGATGTTATCCACGCTAGCTTTCAGCATCGTCTCGATCTCGGTCTCTGCTGTACCCTCGGTATATGTGATGATACCGGTTCCGCCTGCCATCTTGATCCGCATGATGTAGGACTTAAGCACCCTGATGACGAGGATCGGGGAGTTAAACGCAAATAGCGTGGTCGATGAGTCCAGGATCGATCTGAACTGCTGAGTCTGCTGATAGATATCCTGCAACTGCTGGATGACCTTGCTTGCGATGTCGGTCGGATTCTGCGGGGATGATACCACCATGTTCTTAGTCTCCTTCTGCATAGCGCCGACTGAACCTGATGCCGTATCGATCACATACAGCTTCTTATCCCGAATATAATCACTGATGAACCAGTCAAAAACCATCATCTGCTGTTCGAGCTGGGACTGGGTATAGTCAGTCATCAGATACGAGCATAGATCGCCACCTGCTACCGCCTGACGCAGGAACTGGTAGCAGAATATGGACTTTCCGGTCTTTGGTGGACCATATACAAGAGTTATCGTATTCTCTGGCAGTCCGCCGGTAAGTTCATCAAGTCCCGTGATCCCGGATGCTATTTTTGGAATCATATCTCATATATGAGGCTGAAGAGAGTGTTCAGAGCCTCACTAAGCCCTTGTTCATCTGTTGCCGAGACTGGAACGATCGGAATCTCCTCCCAGAGCGACATCTTCTTCTTGATTTCACCAGGCGACAACGCGTTCGGAAGGTCTTGCTTGTTGGCGATGATCACCTTTGGTATCGCCTCTGTGCGGCACATCCGGATCATCTCTTTCGCCCGCACAAACGTCTCTGGCTTCGTCGAGTCGATCACGATGAAGGTGCCGATCGCCTCCCTCCCGAGTGGTTCAAGCAGTAGGTCGAACCGCTCCTGGCCCGGAGTTCCGAATACGTCGGCAGAGAATCCTTTGTAGTCTATATGCCCGATATCAAGCCCGACAGTCGTTGGAAATAGTTCAAAGGTCTGCCGCTCCACTGAAACGGAATCCGGAGCGATTGCATGGGTAAATGTCGTCTTTCCGGCATTATACGGTCCGGTCACCAGTAGTTTCGGAATGAAGACCCTGACCCCGCCCGGCTCCAGAATCTCGAAGAAGATCTTTGTCCCTGATACCTTGATCCAGTTCGATTTCGTGACCGCAAAGACCTGCCGGTAGACTACCTTCTCTTCGACGCTGAAGAGTTTGACCTCGCAGTCAACGATTTTGGACAGTCTTCCAAGCATCACTTTTTCGTAGTTCCATCTCGTGAAGAGATAGATCATGTTCACATCGTTTGATCGTGCCACCTCGTTTAACCGCTCGATCATATCGAATGTCTGGTCAACACCGATGGAATCGAGAAGCGTTGCAACATCCTCAATAACAGCAGTTCCCCCGGCGATATCAGCGATCGCTTTTGCAACCACATTCTCACTCTCTTTAAAATCATCGATCTCATATTTGCCGATCGCTGGCATCCCCATCATCGGGGAGATGGAATCGACAAAGAATGTCTGACCCGAGTCGAGAGATGACCGCAGATCCCAGCCGTACCTGTGGAATACATGTTCGATCTCGACCGGTGTTCTTGTGTTTGTGTATATAAAACTGATGTCCCCGTCGTTTCTCATGCGCTCCGCGATGATCTGGCATCCGAAGACCTCGGATGCGACGCCCGGCATCGCGGTAAACAGCATCGATGTGCCGGCAGGCATTCCTCCGCCGAGCATCTCATCAAGCAACGGGATGTATGTTTTACGTCTGCCCTCGGTCTCTGCCACCATGTTTAGACCTCTTCGAGGATCTCCTGCACTTGTTTTGCCCTTGTCTCGATCTCCATCATGATCAGCCCGAGTTGCGCGCCGGAGTCTGCCAGTGCGATTAGAATCGCCTTCTCGCCGGCTGGCTGGAGCAGTATCGTGCCCTGCTCGGTCTTTACGTGGATCTCACTCACACTGCCAGTTCCCATCTGGGTACTTGCAGTCTCTGCACTCGCCATGATTGTGGAGCAGAGCGCGGCAACGATCCGCTCGTTCATCTCAGGCGGCATGAGCGCCGTGATCAGTAATCCCTCCTTGGAAACGATGCCGACAGCCTTGATTTGTCCGACTTCCCCGAATCTGGCAAGGACCGTGTCCAATTTATCCTTCTTAGTCTCAGGCATTTTGCTCACCTACTCGATTATCATTTATCACTCGATCAACTCAAAGATAACCACGCAGTTCCCGAGTTCCGCTGTTTCATTGGTTATTCGTATCTGGAATTCCTCGCCAAAAACCTTCCTGGCTGCTGATGCTGCATAAAATCCAGGAGGGCAGAGAACGCACGAAGTAATTCCATTCTCGCGCAGATATTTGAGTGCGAGCGTGTTGATGCAGTTTTTTACGCGACATCGAACTATCTTTCCATCAGCATCCGGAATACAGTGAATCTCATCCGCAACATCGAGTCCGACAAGCATCTTTGCAAGATCGTCCATGAACTCCGGAATTGGTTTTCCGGGTTTAAACTCGATTCCAAGATCTTTTTCGGTAGCAGTGATCAGATCGACACCAACGAGCGGTACCATCGTGGTCTGCATGATCGGCGCACCTGCTCCAAGCGTCTCCTTCACTGCTCGCTCGAATGCATAAGATATCGCGTTGTAGACGACATAATCCACTTTCTCTTTACGCCATTCTTCGGTCATGACTCCACCTCCGCGGTCACCGCACACTCTGTCATCTTACACTCCACCCCTGGCTTTAATTTCGCATAGCCTTCTCCGTTGGTACCCTTCACAACATCGATGACGCCCCTCACAATTCCAGGTACTGGGCAGACCGTGGTCTCGAACGCAAGCCCACCGACCTTCTTCGGGCAGACGTTACATTCCTTGATCGCAAGCGTAACCATGCCTGCATCCTCTGTGATCTCATACTCGCCTCCGAACTCGAGTTCATCTGCTAATATCCCGATCAACTCTTTTACCGGAGTGTCCCTGGTAACCAGACCCTTCTTAAGTAGGAGTTTGCCGATCTGGGTGCCGATGTACGACGCAAAGAGATTGGTCTGTTCCTGACTCGATCTTCCGAACAGTTCTCCGATCGCGGCTCCCAAGCCCATAAATGTGCGGTGCAGATACTCGATCTTGTTATCCATCAAATCCTCCTTGTATCTGGTTCGTGATTGAACTAGTGAATACATAAGCTTTTACCAATCAGAGATAACCATCTGCAACCACAATACAGGTGTATGCAGGGCAGTAGCCCTTCGACAACCCTTTCCTGAGGTCGCATGACCGCACATTACATCGCAAGCAGTTCGCCACACCCCGTCTTCCGGCACATTCATAGATCGGGCATTCGCACCCTGCCACCTCTACAAGCAGATGTTGTGATCTCTCACACCCGGGACACCTGCCGGACTCCTTTGACAGACAGACATAACATGCCAGCCCACAGGCTCCGATCTCGGATTCCCCGGTCACACCATCAGTCCCTCTCTGACCAGTTCGTCTTCTGGCGCAATCACGAATACACAAGCGTCTGCGCCTTCCGCGATGCATTCGGTCTCAACGCACTCGATATCCTCTCTTTCCGTAAGTGCCCTCATAAATCCCGCAAGGATTCCGCATGAGTAATAACACGCCTTTGAGACGTCACCATGCCGCTTCCATGCCCACCCCTCGAATGCATCCTTGCATGTGACTGTGGCTCTTGCAGACCCGTAATCGATCTCACTGACCGTAAAATCCCCAAATCCAAGCTGTGTGTAAGCCTCCACGCAATCCAGAAACCCCTTGTCCGATTGGGTGATGTCGCCGGACTTCACTGCCCCGCGGACATAAGCGATGCCACCTTCGATTGCGGCATTGTAGTAGACCGTGCCTGTTACGGGACCGATCAGTTGTTCGACCGCCTTTCTGATCCCGTAAAACCCATGTTCGATGTCGGTGAGGCATGTCCGGGACCCTTCGACGTAGATCCAGCCCCTGCTCCTGAATCTGATAAGATCGCATGATATTGCCATCGTTTTAATGATTTGCTGTCTGTCGTAATTAAGGTTTGGGACTTTTGTGTGGGACTCTTTGATTCATTCTGATTCAGTTGAAAAATGGGATGCCATCCCGTTTTACCACAAAATTCGCAATCTCTGTGCCCCTCGACGCTCTCTGTGGTTCAATCTATGAGATAATTTAAAGAATATATTATAAGAAATAAAACCACAGAGGTCATAGGGAGTACAGAGACAAGGTTTTTAGAGTCGCAGAATATGTCCGCGTAGAAGTTGATGTTGTTCATGTTAATTATACGCGGTTGCCTATATTGGTGGAATCTGCGTAAATGGCTTCACCACCACTCGCTCTTCTCGCAGACCGTGGCTAAAATTCATATCAGCCATAGATGAATGCTGATTACACAGATTAAGGGTATTAATGGATTTGCTGACAAACATCGCTCCATTTTTGATACATTCGCAATTCCCTGATCCGATCAACCATTGTCCGGATGCAGTCAGCACTGAGCCTAAATACGATACTCCGCAACCAGCTCGTGATAATCATCGAACCAGTAGGCATCCGGATTGCGCTTGAAGACCATGAAACTCCCAACCTGCTCAGGATCAGGCGATTGGTGATACCTGAAAAAGATGTGTTCGTCTGTCATCCCCGCGATCTCGATCTTTCCGGTCGAATGCGACATGATCAGTCTGGCACGCTTGGCAAGACCTGAACAACCTTTAAGTGATCGCTGGAAGCTCTGGTACGCTTCCTCGACCGGAATGGCAAATGTCCTGTTGCCTGATGTCGGACGGCACTGGAAGACGTAGTACGGGCTCGCGCCGATGAATGACAGTTTCTTAAACAGTGTGGACAAGGTTTCGGGATCGTCGTTGACCCCGCGTATCAGCGGAGTCTGGTTGGCGATGATGGCGCCTGCCCTGATAAGGGTGCGAACCGCCTCGATAGACGCGTCTGTGAGTTCTCTTGGGTGATTGAACTGCGTCATTATGTACATCTTCTTTAGAGCGGTGCTGTATCTCTCTATCAGCTCCGGCAGTGACGGGTCATCGAGGATCCTGTACGGGTTAAACGCCAGCATCTTGGTGCCGATGCGGATAATATGAACATGCTCGATCTCTTGAAGTTGCCTTACCAGTTCTTCCAGCCGTCTCGTGGATAACATCAGCGGATCGCCGCCAGTGACAAGGATGTTGGTCAGTTCCTCGTGCTCACGGATGTACCGGATCCCCTCTGTCACGTCACGGGTAACCTCATCAAAACCATCTATAAAAAGCCGTTTCCTGAAACAGAACCTGCAATAGCCACCGCATGTATCGGTGACGAGAAGAACCGCGGTGGAGTTATATTTATGTTGCAGACCATGAACCATGGTGTATGTACTTTCATTGGAAGCATCTAACTGCCCCCATTCATCGAGTTCTCCAGCATTTGGTATTATAATGCGTCGTATCGGATCTTCAGGATCGTTCCAGTCTATCAATGACAAATAATACTCATTTGCACGGAAAGCATACTTTTCAGTGACTTTTTTAAGTACAACTCGCTCCTCCTCGTTAAGTTCGTGTATTTGATCAAGTTTTGTAAAGTATTTTGGAGTCTTCATTCTCTCATTCCTTGCTTTTTGAAGGCATAACGCGCCAGAATGACTATACTTCTACGTAAACATCGGTACTTATAAGTTTATACCCTCTCCTGCCCACAAGATGTGTCCTGCACCGCTCAAGGACGAGTCGCAGAATAATCGAATAACGTTCGTACAATTCGTGTGATTTGCATCATTCGTGTTTTATCAGCAGGGATTTCTGCAAGAATGGATTAAATTGTAAATGCAAGTGTTTGGACGGATGCCACGAATCAGAATAGGATTGTTACAATATATCCTCAGCCCCATAGACTATAAGATTGATTGCAGCTACCGATGCGCAAAATACGCAACAACTCGTCCTGCATCAACGCTATCGATGCGCACGAATCCGAACCGTTCGAATTGAACGACATTTTCCAGTTCCTCGACGATTCCGGTCTCGCCAACGCCTTCATACGTCTGGTCCGGCGCACGCACCACCACCGGGACATGTCCGTCCGGCACCCAGTGGATGATCTGGTACCGCGGCTTTTCACAGGTCGCGCACCATGCCTCGTGAGTGCCGCCGATGCATCGGGCTACCAGCGGTTCGGTGCTCACAATCTCGATATCGTACAGGTTTTTGAGCCGTAGTTTATCGCCGGCTTCGAGACCCTCGATGTCTGTTCTGCAAACATAAAGGGTGGAACCAGCAGGAATCTTTCGAAGATCATCCCGCCCGGGATGGCATTTCGGTGTTGCGATCACATCAGGAGCGTCTAAAATCTCCATCCTCACAGGTTCCCAGACAAAGAAATACCGGTTCGCTTCCGGATCAACGATCTTGCGGTTGATGGCGTAGAGATTATCGAGGCTTAAACTGATATCGGTCTCAGCGATGCCAAGATCGAGCATGAACTTCCGGATCGCAACTGCCGTGATGCCGCGTCTTCTAAGCGCCCGGAGCGTCGGAACGCGCGGATCATCCCAGCCAGTATAGGTCCCGTCTGAAATTGCCTCTGAAATTGCGCTTGTGCTGAACCTTCCGAATTCGTGGATCTTCATCCTGCCCCAGTGTATGGTCTTTGGGTACTGCCAGCCCAGGTACTCATATACGTAGCGCTGCCTCTGCTCGCTATCCCTCAGGTCCTTGCCGCGTATGATGTGAGTAATCCCGAGAACATGATCCTCGATTGCGGATTCGAAATCAAGTAGGGGCCATACCCTGAACCGGTCACCGATCCCGGCGCGCGGGTGCGCGGTCTCGACGATCCGAAACGCTGCCCAGTCGCGCATTGCAGGATCCTTGTGTTTGATATCGGTCTTGATGCGCAGCACCGCGCCACCCTCATGATATCCACCATCAAGCATCCGCTCCCAGTGTTTAAGATTCGCATCCACGTCAGCATCCCGGTGGGGGCATGGCTCGCAAGCATCCTTGTATCGCTTGAATTCGTCCCTCGGACAGGTGCAGACGTAAGCTTTGCCCATGAGAATCAGTTTCTTTGCGTATTCGTAGTACGTTATAATGTGATCGCTTGCGTACACCACCCGGTCAGGAACCGTGCCGAGATACTCACAATCATCAAGGTACCATGTATAAGCGTCAAGCATCGGCGCCTTTGTCTTCGGGTCGGTGTCATCGAACCTGATTATAAACTCGCCGTGATACCTGTGCGCATACTCGGAGTTCACAACGATTCCGCGCACACTCCCGATGGTAGCAGGCCCATTCGGGTTCGGCGCAAACCGGAGCACGGCCCTGTCGCCATCGATCTCAAGATCAGGAAGGCCGATGCTTGGCTGCTTGCGTTCGTGGATCTCATCGATGAGATCAGGCGCGATTTCCCCGAGTCTCTGCTCCCATGACTCAGGGTCGCCTGTTAATCCGGATAAAACTTCGCCTACGAGAGATGCTACCTCTTTCGCATCCTTTCGCAGATCAGGATGCGCTCCAAGAACCTTGCCGAGCACCGCGCCCGTTTGTGGGGTTTTTCCATACTTCACGGCATTCTGAAGCGCGTATTTCTCTATCAGTTCTCTTGTCTCATCAATTTCCATAAAATAGCCCGACTCGGATTCGAACCGAGGTGCTGGGATCCAGAGTCCCAGATGATTGACCGCTACATCATCGGGCTGCGATTCCATATAAGGGGGGGCGGTGATATAAATTCTTTGGTTCGCTTGTGGCTGGCTTGTGGCTGCAAAGTTACTAACGAGGAAGGCGGGTTTCGAGTCGTTGTGGCGCAGTTCGCCAGTTATTCGCGATTTTTCCCGATCCGGACACCATGCAACCTGACACCTGCCATATCGAAAGTTTAATAATCCCAAAACAAAGTTTGGATAGACGGATGGATCATTTAGGAGGCTGCCGCATGACTACGATGGACGCACTCGACAAAACACTATCAGACCTGCATAATAAGGCCGCAATCGAGGTAAGCGCGATAGTGAGTCGGAATGGAGTACTGATCGCAGCGAATGCGCCAACTGATGCAAAAACGTTCGCGGCCATGGCAGCAACGATGCTTGGAGCCGCGGAGATCACAGCAGAGGGATTGGATCAAGGGGTGCCTGACCGCATGATCGTGGAGTCGTGCCACGGGCGTCTGATTGTGATGGGCGCGGGTAAGAAGATGCTGCTTGCAGCGATGACCGAACCAGACACGAATCTTGGCATGGTGCTGGCAGAACTCGGGAACACCATCAAGGAGATCGTTTCCATCGTCGAGCCTTCTTAACGATCCGGATAGGTGGTGGATCACTCGATCCAGATAACATCAACCTCGTCGTCTTCATCAAGTCCTTCTAATGCCTCCCTGATCACAACAAAGCCGTTTGACCCGGTTACCGAACTGAGGATGCCTGCCCCGGACGTCATGACTGGATGCGCCACACCACCATCGACCTGCACCCTTGTGTATGTGAGATATCCGATCTTCGATGCGATCTTTGCACCGAGACGTGCGCGCATCAGGCGATCGGGCATCAATGGCATTCGCGCCAGTTTCGAGATCGCAGGACACCCGAACTCGAATAGAGCGACCAAACATGCGACCGGGTATCCGGGAAGCGATAGTACCGGCATCGCCTCAGTCTCGTTCACAGTCTTGCCGGCCATGTCGATCATACCGAGCGCGGCGGGCTTTCCCGGGCTCAGACCGACGCCGTGCACCAGCAGGCTCCCGAGTGATTCGATCGCGCCCGGCACGTAATCCCGCGCCCCGACCGAGGTGCCGCCGCAGAGGATGATTGCATCGCAGTCTGCAGACGTGCGAATCGCCTTCTCGATCAGGTCGGGATCGTCGATGACGATATCTTTGTAAACCGGAATCCCGCCCCATTTTTCGACATAAAGACCGACCATAATCCCATTCGTCTCCCGGATCTTGTTAGTCTCGCTTTCAGGTTCGCTCTGCATCGGGACGAGTTCCGATCCGGTCGGGATGATCGCAACCCTCGGGCGGGCATATACCTGTACGTGAGATATGCCGATCATGCCAAGCATTGCGATGTCACACCCGCGGAGGTGATGCCCGCACTCAAAGACGGTATCACCATGACAGACATCCTCCCCGACCGTGCTGACGTGCTTGTTCGGGTGTACGGCAGAACGGATCTCGACTATCCCACTGCTCTCTGCGATCTCACCACCCTCTGCCGGTATGGTGTCCTCGATCATGACCACAGCATTCATCTCATCAGGCACTGGTGATCCTGTGTGCACACGGATGCAATCGACACCCTCCCGAAGCAGCACAGGATTTGTCGGCGATGCGCCGGTCGTCGCTTCCGCACGGACCGCGTACCCATCCATCGCGGCACGCCTGTGATCAGGGACATCGATTGCTGATACGATCCTCTCTGCGAGGACCTTATCCCAAGCGTCTTTTATCGGTACGCGCTCCCGCCTCTCGATAGGGCTGATATGTTCGAGGAGTATCTTTCTTGCAAGATCAACACGGGTTCGCTTCTTAAAGACCATGATGGTAAACCGGTTCAATCGTAGAAAAACTTAACCACACTAACGGCAATCCATGCATTCATGGAGTTTAGCGAATGGGAGCCACTTTACACAGAAATCCTTACAGACTTCGGCTTCGACCGATCCGAAGACGAAGCAAGCGCACGCATCCTCGCTGACCTGCTGCACGGAAGGGCTGGCACGCTTCCGGATCTTCGCGGCACCATATCAGGAAGGGACGTTGCGGTCTGCGGGAATGCACCATCGCTTGCATCAGAGATCGAGCAGGTCATGCCTGATCAGATCATCATCGCGGCAGATGGCGCAACGACCGTCCTGATGGCAAACCGGATGATTCCGGATGTGATCGTGACTGATCTGGACGGAACGATCGAGGATATCATCTCTGCAAGCAAAAAAGGGTCTTTCGTGGTGGTTCATGCGCACGGCGACAACATTCCCGCGGTCCGGTCGGTTGTGCCACTGCTTGGAGGGCGGGTGCTTGGCACGACGCAGTCGGAGCCGTTTGACGATATCCACAACTTTGGCGGCTTCTCTGATGGAGATCGGTGCGTATTCATGGCAATTGCTTCTGGTGCTGCAAGTGTAATGCTCTTCGGATTCGATTACGACGATCCGGATGTAAATGATGTTAAAAAGAAAAAACTGGGATGGGCAAAGCGTCTGATAGAGGAGTGTTTATGAGTACGAGTACCAGTACGGACGCGAGCGTGAACACGAGTATGGAGATTGCGGGGCATCCGGTATCGAAAGGAGTAGCTTCCGGCGAGATTCTAATCTCTGATACGCCGATATCATTTCTTGGTGGAATCAATCCGAATACCGGGGAGATTACAGAGAGGAACCATCCGAAGAAAGGGGTTTCAATTGCAGACCGTGTTTTCCTCTTCCCCCACGGAAAGGGATCGACTGTCGGGTCGTACATAATCTACAGCCTCAAGAAGAATGGTGTAGCTCCGTGCGCCATGATCAACCTCACATCCGAGACGATTGTTGCTGTTGGCGCGATCATAGCCGATATTCCGCTCGTGGACCGCCTCAAGGAGGATCCGTTCACGGTCTTTCATGACGGCGATCTTGTGAAAGTGGATGGGACTGTGGGTTATGTGACCCGGAAGTGAGCATGCCACATAAGGCAACATCCCGGCTGACGACATAGGTATTTATATCATGACGTGAAAACACAGAAACAATCGATTGCCTGCGTTTAATTCGCATAGGAGGGAAGATTATCACGTACCTCAAGACTCACGTATCCGGTGGAACTCTGCTGGTCGCAGTATGCGATCAAGAGTTGATCGGGCAGACATTCAGCGACGGTACGTTGACGCTGGAGGTCTCTGAGTTCTTCTACAAAGGCGAGATAGTGCCCCTGCCTGATGTCGGAGATGTGCTTGAAGATGCGGGAATCGTAAATATTGTTGGCAAGCGGTCTATCGCACATGCACTCGAACGTGGTTTTATAAGTGAAGATAATATCATTGTAATCGATGGCGTGCCACATGCACAGGCGGTGGCGGTACCGGCTTCGCCACAGGCACCTTAGACATTATAGATGGGACAGGACGTGTTTGATATAGGACAAGACGACGAAACTACCGAAATAGCATCCGATGTAACGATTCCAAGCGAAAATATTGCCATCCGGGATGAAATGGGGTTAGTAAATACAGTTATAGCGAAACATAAGCAATTTCTCGAGACCTACCAGAGTGAGTTCGTAGATATTGATTCCCATGTATCGAAACTCAGAGAATCGTCCATCGATGAGAAGCGGGAGCGGGACGAGATCAACGAAAGCGTTGCCGAACTAAAAGAGAAACGGCAACTGCTATATCACCAGATAAAGCAATCCAGGATCGAGATGTTCGATCTGATCAACATCAACCGGGATGTGCGGAAGAACGAGCAGGAGATGGCGCAGCTGCAGAAGGAGATTGAAGCACTTGACTGGAGACTTCAGACGACGGTTATGGGGATCCAGAAAGAGCGCGAGATCGTTGAAAAGATCAAAAAACTCTCTGCACAGATCGAAGAGGTGGATGACGTGAAACCTTCCGATGAAACCGGTAAACAGATCGAACAATTATCTACACGGATAAAAGAGATGACCGAAGAGGCCGACAGATGCCACAATGAACTTGTTGACATCGCGGATAAGTCCCAGGAGCATCATGGATCATTTGTTGAATACGCTGAACAGTTGAAAGGGACACGTGGACGCTACATCTGGCTGAAAAGCCGGATCAAGAGCCACGCGAGTGCGATTAGCTACTGGGAAGATAAACAGGGAGAGATGCAGGCAGCGATTGCGGCAGGAGGTGGTGGTGATGACTGAGGCGTCCGGTGAACTTAAAAGTATGACTGAAAAGAAGCTAAAAAGTAATATCGAAGGTCTTAAGCGCCAACTAAATAATTTAAATACCGAAATAAGGAAATCCATCGGTGAAATTAAAGTGCACCGGGAAACGGTAACCAAACTGCGGGAAAAACGCGATGAATTGAATGAATACGTAAAAGAATGTGTAAAAAAGGCGCATGTTTGCAGAAAGGATAGGGATGAGGCGAATCGGAAGATTGTCGATCTGAAAAAACTAAGGAAGGACGCGCAGGATCAGATAAACCAGAAGTGGGAACAATTGAATCAGGTGAAGGACAACCGCGACAAAGCCAACACAATAGCAAGAATGCGCACTACAAGTCTCGAAAAGGCTTATGCACATGAATTATATGTCTTCACTCACGCAGATATCCCGCTGAAACACGAAATAGGTGCTTATGAGCGGTTAAAAGACCTCGGCAAGCGTCTGAACGCAAGCCGGGACGCGGACAAGATTCACATGGAACTTGTTCCGATGTACAAGCAGGTAAAAGAACTGCGCAATGCCGCCGATGAGATACACCAATCCATCCAGAGCCTTGCAGATGAATCGCAGAAACACCATGACGAGTTGCTCGGCATATATGCGGAGCTGGATGCTGTTCGCAAGGAGGCGAATCAGTACCATGCGCGGCTGAAGGATGAGTACCGCATCATCGACCCCATAAGCAAATCGATCGATGCGCACAAGGCATCGGTTCCACGCATGCGAGAGGAACTCTCCGCGTACATCGACGCTCTGAAGGACCGGCAGAAGACTGAGGGTGCGGAAGAGTGCAAGGTTGCAGTGGAAAAATTAAAGACGACGGGTCGCATGAGCCTTGAAGACCTTCGAGTGCTGATGGACAACGACGCTATCTCGTTTGACTGATCTATGCAGTGCATTGCGATCGATGTTGGTGCGGGAACGCAGGATATACTGGTCTACGATGACAAAAAGAGCATTGAGCAGTGTTTTAAGATGGTGCTTCCGTCCCGGACTGTTATCATGGCAGAGCGCATCAGGGATGCAACAGATCAACGCAAAGATATCTTTCTGGACGGATTTACGATGGGCGGAGGTCCGTGCGTTCGCGCAATAAAAGATCATCTGAAGTCGGGGATGCAAGTTTACTCAACAGAGACTGCCGCAAAAACGATTTATGACGATCTTGACCGGGTGCGCAGTTTGGGCGTGGCGGTCCTGCCTGATGGTGTAGAGGCAGATTCCGGCGTGATCCGAATCGAGACAATGGACATCGACATACCTGCGATACGCAAGATGCTTGGACTATTTGGGATGGATATGCCAGAGACGTTTGCAGTTGCTGTGCAGGATCATGGCGAGAGTACAGAAAGCAACCGGATATTTAGGTTTGAACATCTCAAACGGCTGATACGTGCCGGCGGCGACCTACAGTCATTTGTATATGCCAGAGAGACCATCCCCGGATATCTCACGCGTATGCGTGCTGTTGCAGAGACGCTTGCAGATTTCAAGCTTGTCCTGATGGATACAGGACCTGCAGCAATATTTGGCGCGGTGCCAGACACTGTACCAGTATCCGGCGCAAACGGTTCGCCCGATCCAAAGATCGTACTCAATATCGGAAACGGGCACACGCTCTGCGCAATACTCATGGATGAGTGCATAACAGGCGTATTCGAGCATCATACGAGACAACTGAACCTCAAGATGCTTGACACCTACATCGATAAACTTGCAGACGGGACGCTGACGTTTGAGGAGATCTTCGAGAGCGGTGGACACGGCTGCTACATCGGAGAGATTCCTGACACCATGCCGCAGGTGATCGTTACAGGACCGAATCGATACATCGCAGAACAGAGCAGGCATAATGTCACGTTTGCGGCACCGCACGGCGATATGATGCTGACCGGATGTTTCGGGCTGGTCAAAGGATTGTTAGCTCTGAAAGGTGATCGTTAATGGTGGATCATGGGAATCGCACGCTATACGATCATAAATGCACAGTATGCGGCACGTGGATGGAGACGACTGTCAAAAAAAGTAAGAAAGGGGCAAAGATCATTATGTACTTCTGTCCCGAGTGCGGATTTTCGTATAGTGTGCAGGAGTGAGTATAACATCCCCCGCTCATAAAATAGCGAAAAGTTGTAACCTGCTCAAGTGTGTTAATTGATTGCCTGATTGCGATTTTATGTTTTCTGGCAAGAAAAGTAACCGCATAGCATGCGGAGGGTGCAGAGCTTTTTTTTACCATTCTATGCAAACTTTCGCATCCTCTATGGTTAAATTCCCTGATTTATCCCCGGATTTTAACCACGCGGTAGTAAGCGAGTAATGACCATTATTCTTCCAGCATTCACCGGTAATGTCGAGCACCACAATCTGAGAAGCCAATCGCGTCTAAATCGATGTCCCTTCGGTCTGCGTCAGTTCCTTAAACCTCTGCATCAACTCTTTCGTGATCGTCCCGACCGATCCATCTCCAACCAGACGCCCGTCGACCGTCGTGATCGGTGCGATCTCAGCGGCGGTGCCGGTCACGAAGACCTCGTCAGCAGTGTACAGGTCAAAAAGCCCGAGATCGGTCTCCAGCAGGGGGTAGCCGAGATCCTGCGCGATATCAATGGCTGCTGCACGTGTGATCCCGCGCAGGTTGTTCATGACCTGCGGCGTCGAGATTGTGCCGTTTTTTATAATAAAGATGTTATCGCCGGATCCTTCAGAGATATTACCGCGTACATCAAGGATGATCGCTTCATCTCCGCCCTTGTGGTTCGCTTCGATCTTTGCAAGGATGTTGTTGAGATAATTCATGGACTTGATATTCGGGGAGAGCGATTCCGGCGCATTCCTCCGCACCGTGACCGTGACTGCTGAAAGCCCTTTGTCGTACAGATCGCCGTACATCGCGCCCCATGGCTGGGATATGATGAACACATTTGGCACCGGGCACTTTCTTGGATCCAGACCGAGATCACCAACCCCTCTTGAGACGATCGGTCGTATGTACGCGTCCACAAGATCATTGACACGAAGCGTTTCGAGGATGGCTTGTTTCATCTCATCCTTCGAGAGTGGGATATCCAGCATGATCGCCATTGCCGAATCGTATAAACGGTCAATGTGCTCATCCAGACGGAAGACACGCCCGTTGTATGCGCGTATACCTTCGAAGACGCCATCGCCATATAAAAAGCCGTGGTCGTAGATCGAGGTCACTGCCCGATCCTGTGGCACGAAATCACCATTCGCATAAACTTTAAGCATATAATCACCTGCATACCGTTATCGCGGGATCGCTTATAGATGTTGCGACGGCATCATGAATAGTAGAAGACCTGTATGGCATGTGCTCGAGTTTCTGCCGGGCACGCATATCTGCAAACGGGTTTGCGGGCTTGATTCTGCGATCTGTGCACCCGCCTGGCGGAAAGTCAGGTAGTATCCCAATCTACGATAGTTTACCATGATATGAAGTGTAAGGGGATATGGGAACGAGTAGATTGATGAAGTCGGTGGAATCAGTGTCCATCTGTGGCTAAAACCCTTTATCAGCCACAGATTAACGCAGATTAACACGGATTACCGGTATTTTGTACCATTAGATCCTTCTTAAAACTTCACAGGATATTGAGCATGTACGTATAATCCCCCTCCTGGCAGATATCGCGACACGGACTCTTTTATTTCCATTAACTATCCTGGATCGGTACACCACCGAAAATCGGTAGTGTCTCAATAATTCAGAACATATAATGCGTGATAACCAACTCACGACACCTTGAAGTGTGGAACCGCGAGAGGTTGTAATACACAAAAGCGACCGCAACATGAACAGGTGACTACTATGAAACCAGCCAACGCAACGATCATCGATATCATAGACGAGACCCCATCGGTCAGATCATTCGTCTTCGATCTCTCGCTTGAGTTCACGCCGGGGCAGTACGTCATGGTCTGGGTGAGGGGCGTTGACGAGGTTCCAATGTCGCTGTCAGACCATAACATGATCACGGTGCAGCGGGTAGGGGATGCGACCTCCGCGATATTCGAACTTAACTCCGGAGACACGGTTGGCATCAGGGGACCTTACGGCAGGGGTTTTGATATCACTAATCCTGTGCTGGTCGTTGCAGGGGGTGTCGGTGCAGCACCGCTTGCCCCGCTTGCAGAGGCGGCATATAGGATGGGGTGTGATGTGATGACACTGCTTGGCGCACGCACGAGCGATGAACTCCTGTTCCAGCACAGGTTTGAGGAGGCAGGAGATGTCGTGGTCGCAACCGATGACGGCTCTGCCGGATTTCATGGAAGGGTCACCGATCTGCTGGATCGCGGGATGGCAAATCGATGCATCCGCTCCTGCGGTCCTGAGCCGATGATGTACGCGCTCCTTTCGATGCTCGGTGAGCAGCAGCGCGGGAATGCACAGTTCAGTCTGCACCGGTACATCAAGTGCGGACTTGGAATCTGTGGCGCCTGCTGCATCGATCCGTCGGGAGAACGTGCGTGCGTGGATGGGCCGGTGTTTTATGGCAGCGAACTGGTCGACTCTGAGTTTGGCAGGTACAGGCGCGGGGCTGATGGGGTTAGGGTCAAGGTGTGATATGAAACCGCGTCTTCGCGGGAGGTTGCGAGGGCGATTTCCAACGCCAGAGTAACCTGACAGCCACCATAGCAGGATACCTTTAAGTACATCCATCGATCAAGCATATCTTAATGATTCCTTGATGATCAAAGGAGATTTACCAAATGGGAAACCGACCGCTTGATAAGCTGAATAACGTGCTGAACGAATCCGTCCTCGTTCGACTGAAAGGTTCCCGCGAATTTCGCGGGATATTACAGGGTTACGACGTCCACATGAACCTTACACTTGAGGATGCTGCAGAACTCATAGACGGTGAAGTGACGCGTCAGATCGGAACTGTTGTTGTGCGCGGAGACAATGTGGTGTATGTTTCTCCATAAAGATTTTAGGTGATATAAAATGTCTAAAGGAACTCCATCGATGGGTAAACGCCAGAAGAAGACGCATATACGGTGCAGGCGTTGCGGCAGTATCTCGTATCATAAGACAAAGAAGGTCTGCGTCTCATGCGGATTTGGGAAATCGAGAAAGATGCGGGATTACAAGTGGAAAGAGAAGGGATGATCCGGCAATAAGGCAGGGCACACGGGGGCGTATTGATATCCAAAAAATGGATTATCAGAGTGCTATGAACTGTTAGAAGGCAATAATCAGGTGATCATACTTGAAGGAAGCATGTGGGGTAGTCGGCGCGGCATTCCCTGGATCGAGGGCAGCGCTCCCCATCTACTATTCCCTGTACGCGCTCCAGCACCGCGGGCAGGAGTCTGCCGGAATTGCGATAGCGCATAATGGCGATACCCAGTCGATCAAGGGCATGGGCATCGTGCCGTGGGTTTTTAAGAAGAACGACCTCCTATCGATCGAGGGGAGCGTCGGGGTCGGGCATGTCAGGTACTCTACCAGTGGCGGATCTGATACCGAGAACGCGCAGCCACTGACAATCAATTTCAAGGGCGGGACGATCGCGATTGCGCACAACGGAAATATCGCCAATTCAGAAGAACTGCGCCTTGAACTGGGACGGTTGGGTCACATATTCATCTCCGACTCGGATACCGAGGTGATCGCGCACATCCTTGTGATGGAATTGATGCACAACGATATCGTAGAAGCGATACGCAGATTGGTGCGGCGCATCGTTGGATCATACTCACTCGTGATGCTAATCAATGAGACGCTGGTTGCTGTCAGGGATCCGCTCGGCTTCAAGCCACTCTGCCTCGGAAAGGTTGAATCAGATGGATGGAACGGGTATGTTGTGGCAAGCGAGAGCGTGGCGATCGATGTGCATGACGGCGAGTTTATGAGGGACGTGCGTCCGGGCGAGGTGCTGGTGATCGATGGCGACCAGATAGAGAGCCACCAGCTATGCAAACTCGGAAACACAGCACACTGCGTCTTTGAGTACGTCTACTTTGCGCGCCCTGATTCTGTGATCGATGGCAGACTTGTCTACGATGTCCGGTTGAAGATCGGGGAGCGTCTGGCGGCTGAGCACCCAGTGGACGCGGACATGATATCTCCTGTACCGGATTCCGGAATCACTTCGGCGATTGGATACTCCAAGAAATCCGGCACCGAGTATATTGAGGCTCTGATGAAGAACCGATATGTTGGGCGCACATTCATCATGCCGTCGGATGCGGTGAGGAAGAAAGCGGTTCAATTGAAACTGAATGTGATCAAGCCGAATGTCAAGGGAAGAAAGGTCGTTATACTCGATGATAGCATCGTGCGCGGAAACACCACCAGGAGGATCGTTGACCTGGTGCAGAAAGCAGGCGCATCCGAGGTGCACGTCAGGATCGGAAGCCCGCCGATCATATCCCCGTGCTATCTTGGAATCGATATGCCTACGAGGAAGGAGTTGATCGCGTCACAGAATAGCGTACCAGAGATAAAAGCCGCGATCCAGGCAGATACGCTTGGATATCTAAGCATCGATGGGCTGGTCGAAGCAGTAGGCATTCCTGCAAGTGATCTCTGTCTCGGATGCCTTACAGGCACGTATCCGGTTGAGATACCGGGCGAACGGTGTGTGCTCAGGCAGCTCCGGCTGGAAGAGTTTGATTAATCGGCATCCGGGAAGTCCTCGTCCTCTTCGGACGGGGTGGGTCTCGTAAAAGTGGCGAGAACGGTTAGTGCCTCAGAACGAACCCGCTCACGTCTGCTATGGGTGTAATTCTCCAGCATCTTTCGGTCGTCCCGCGAAAGGTTGCAGTGTGAAAGCACACTGTAAATGCAAGCGATGGCGATCTCTTCTGACTTCCGCGCCTTTAATTTCCTTGTGCATTTCTTACAGATATGGGCTGTACGCCCTTTGCCAGAGAATTTCTCGTTTGCCAGAATCTTTCTGCACACCTTACAGAAATGTCCGCGATATCGTTTCTTCTTTGCCATCGTTTCACCCCCTATAACCTATTTAAAACCCCAAAAAATCGCCTGTCAAAAAGTCACTCTTACGATTTCCGAAAAAATAAAAAGAGATCCCCCGCCGCACAGGCGGGAGGATTTCCACGCGCTTTAAATCAGCTTCTTGAACGGGTGGTTCGGATCCCGTACCGTGAGCCCGAGTTCCTCTGCATTCTCAGCCACCATGATATCAATCATCGCAGCTGCTGGTGCTATCATCGTCGAATTCTCGATCGGACCGTACAAGTAGTAGTCAGCTCCGGCAATTCCAGCGATCAGGTTGTTTCCGATGTCAACAGGAGCCCAAACCTCGCGGTGCTCCTTCTTAAACGTCTTCATCCAGTCCCATGCGGACGCTGAGTTGTGATAACCTGCGCCAACAGGAAGCCCGAACCGTGCCTTTACGGCAACGCCTGCACGCACGTTTGCTCCTGCACCTGCCCCAAGCGGCATCGCAGCGATATCCACGAGTGGCTTCGTGATGCCGCATTCTTCGGCAATATCGAGCATGCCCGACTCAATGCCTGCCGCGCCTTCCTCAAGAATCTCGATCTTTCCTTTGACACCTGGCTCGGTTGCATTGAACGCGAGAATGATGGCGGATGTAAGATCCGATGCCTTGAGCGCCGCAACCTCATCCTCCTGGATACTCGCATTGATCGAGTTGTGTATAGCGCGGTCTGCAACACCAATCTCGGTTGCATACGCAACACCAAACGCCCGAACGTCGCCTGCCGAAGAGTCGATTAAGAACGGCTCATCATACCCATTCACAAACCAGTCGAGGTAATTCTTCATCGCCTCGTTCGTCTCTGCAACGATCTGGTTGCAGTGCGGGTTGCCTGTTGCATCACTGATCTCTTCTGCTGCAGTCCATAGATTGTCGGCAGCGTTCTTGTCGAATACTCCTTTGTCCTCGTCCGTTACGATCTTGTGCCTATTATAAAACATCGAACCGAAGAGTACGGTTGGATATTCTCCTGGCTGACCGCCTATCGTTGTGCCTCCTAGATCGAAGACTTTCTGTTCTTTATCAAATCTGAACATATCAATACCTCACTTATATTGTTATCCCTGTCAGGATTACGTAAGACAACGCTATCACCAGCCCTGTCGCTATTCCGTAGAGTATGCCTATATCTCTACCAACCTTCTTTCCGATCCGCTGATATATCTCGGAATTCACGAACTCAATCTTCTCGTCGATCTCGTCCAGTCTTCGCAGAACCTCGGTGTACTCAGCCCTGTCAACGACAACGTGTGGAACGATGATCTGTCCTTCTTCTGCCATATTTAATCACCTCTTATAGCATCCACAGCATCGGTACCAGAACCAGTATGAGTGCAAAAAATACGCCTGCTGCGACACCGAGCGGTGCTCCTGCCGTGAAACCGGAATCCAGTTTCTGGTTACGCGCAATCAGTTGTCCACGACGCCGTACGCTCTCAACAACAATCTCAAATGGCTCCATATATGGATCAATCACCATCGGGGTTCCGACTCCATACGCGATCTCCTCTCCGGCTACTTCTTCAGTTGCTTCTTCGGAGACTTCCTCTGCAACAACTTCTTCGGTTTCAACGGTTTCTTCGATCTTTTCCTCTTCGGGCATATCATACACCCCCAAAGCCTAAGAAGCTGAGAGCACCTTCTGCCATCACCACGAGTCCGAGAAGGGTCAGCGTTATTGTAAGGCCGATCATGATCCCCTCGATCTTGGCTGCGTAGACACCTGCTGCAAACTTGTTCATATTGCCTGTGGCAATCGTCGCCGTTTCGATCTCTTTGATCCGTGCGCGGACAGTTGCAACCTCTGCAGCCATCGGTCGAAATCCAGCGATCTCTTCTTCGCCGCCGCCTTCCTCCATCTTGATCAACATCGGCTCAGCATCAAGAGCGCCAGGATCCTTTGCAACGCATGCCTTGATTGCGGCTGATATCTTGCCTTCATCCTCGGTATCGATTAAGTCAACGACCTCGACAATCTGTTCCTGGAACCTCGCTATCGCGTCCGCATCCAGGTTCTGGATGAATGGTATTGCTCCGACCGCTCCAATGATCCGTCCGTCTGCGTCGATTCCACCTTTGTGGAACGCTGTTATTGCCTGTCCTGTGATATGCCCCTTGACCTCCATTCCGGTCACAACAAGGAACCTGATATTCGGGTTCGATACGAGGTTTGCAACCAGCTTCTCGATTCCGATGTTCTCGGTCTTGCACGGTCCCGTGAGCGATGCTCCTGCCCCAAGCGGGAAATCGCTCATGTGCGATCCGCAGGTGGCAACAGCGACGCAGTTTTCGGGGTTTCCAACCACAAACTCACCAGGAAGTGGTGGCCATGGATCGGATGTTGCTACTTTTGCCATTTAGCTCCCTCCTTTAATTGCAAGTATTACCATCACTGCCATGAACGCGATTATGAGTCCGATTATGAGGCCGTAGAACAGGTTCGCATACACTCCTGCAATCCGGGCGGTATCCTCTCGTCCTGGATAAGTGTTTAACAGTTCTTTATCCGGTTCGAGCGAGTTCATCAGATCGTCGGCAACGTCTTCGAGTATGTCCAGTTGTGCCTGAATCGGAATAAGTGAGAACATGATCAAGTCCTCTCTCTCCTCGGCAACGACTCCTGACATCGGGTCAAGTAGTATGTGGAATTCAGGCACTATTCGTGCGACATCCATCTACATCGCCCCCGGTGGAAGCAGTCCTGTTCCGACATAGCCAGCACCTGCGTCGCGCTTCACGAGTTTTACGAATCCCATGAAGGTCACATACCAGATGGCAAGTCCTACGACGGTCGTGATTAGTCCCGCGACTGCGCCAATGGCTGCAATCGAACAGAATCCTCCGATCGTCATCGCAATCGCACCGCATGAGTATGCGTGTATGAGTGTCCGGTCCTGAGTCTCATCAGGTCCGAGACTGGCGTTGAACGGATGCAGAATGCCAAGTGCACCAAGAATGAAGACTGGTGCGATGTATCCCGTTGTGATAACCTTCTCACTGATCACCACAAAGTCCATGCTTCCTGCGATCATGACCGAAAACCCTGTAAGTACGAGAACACCAGCACCTGCAATCTCTGTTAAGCACCGTTCCATAACAGGAATGTTCAGTTTGATGATCTTGTTTGCGAGAGATCCTACTACGAATCCAATCGCAAGCGCAAGCGCCAGACCAACGATCGGTCCGATGAATGGTGCATGCACCATCTTTCCGAATGCGAGCCCGAACATCGCCGCGATGATGCCCATTCCAAGAGCAAGCATTCCGATCGATGGAACACCTGTGCCGATACCGTAGCTACATACCCTGCGCACAGCGTCAGCACCCATCTTGGTTGCAAATAGCGCACCGATTCCCGCGAGGAACGCGAGATACGGCATTCCAGCGGGTGCTGCGATGCCCGCTATATAGATTCCGACGAGTCCTATAATGATTCCCTTTGCATCAATCTGGTTTGCGGTTTCAGTAGGTTCTGACATATTAGAAACCTCCTGCACCCGGGATCATTACTGCGATGACTCCGCAGAGAAGCGATGCAATAAAGCATGCAAGCATTGCCTTTGGAACTCGCTTGAACTTCGGATCATGGAATCCTTCGATTGTCCCCTGGATGTTATATGACGGCAACACCGCATTCACCAGAAAGACACCTATCGCGAATATACTTGAGATTGCGGGATCGCCATTCACCCACATCAACATGCAGTAGACAAGTGATCCGCCGAGACCTCCGAGAAGACCTCCGATTGCGCCACTCACGAAGCATACCGTTGGCATGCCCTGTCCGACAGTCCCTGCCGCGACATACGGCGCCTGTGAGTCTCCTGTGAGCGGGTCGTAGTCAACCTTCGCTGATGCCGGTGGTACGCCCACGCCATAGATGTAGACCCAGTTTCCGACTATCATCGTGACAGAGATCATGATCATCGCACCAACAGCGCCTGTTGCGCATATTAGGACGATCTCTGATATTCCGGGTTTGTCTACTGCTGACAGGGTCATGTACATATATCCTGCAGCAAGCAGTCCTGTGAGTCCTGAACCAGCAGCGAGCTGCACGGTTCCTGTTCCAATACCAGTCGCCTGCGCCATAGCGGCAGGAGCGCCCCCTACTGGAACAAAGTGAACACCGACTGCGATACAGATGCCACCAATGATGATCCCAATAATTGAGATCCAGTTCGTCGCGAGCATTGTTATAATATCAGTCATGCTTCTATATCTCCTGCATACTCTGGAAATGGTCCGTATTTATTTCTGGCATAAGTCTCGATCTTCCGATTATATATAATCAGCAGAATAACAATCGCAGTTCCTACGGCAACGGAGACCCATCCACCAAATGCTGTTGATCGCCAGTTGTCCAGGAACACGGTCATTCCGAAAGCAATGCCTGTTACAGGTCCTCCGAACTTCGAGCAGAACCATGCGTTGTCCATCGATGACCTGATACCTGCCTCTGCGTACCGGGTGATGTTACCCGAGTCGGCAGCGTTCAGTCCAGCTCCAAACTTGAAGTCCTGGAACTCTCTCTCTGCACCGTAGTGCACATCACCAGTGGATGATCCGATCGCACCGACACAGAGTCCCCAGATCAGCGCAATTACTGGAAAAGGGAACGGATGTCCGATCAGGTCCTGATTCCACATGACGTACGACAACAAGACGATGCAGAACGTCGTTATGTATGCGTGTCCCATCAATGAAAGGATCTGGTTACGCAATACATCAAGATACACATACTGGTTAAACCGGGTCTGACTCGCGTTTCTTCCCATATATGAAGTGGTAGAGAAGACGCCGTTTAAGAGCGCAGCAACAAATGCGCCGATTGCAATTGCAATAAGCGGCGATGCACTCATCACCGACTCGCTCATCAGCACCATGGCAACGCCTGCGCCTACGGCACAGTACATTGCATTGGATGGTGGTTCACCAGAAATAGCTTTGTTAAATATTCTGTGCGGATAGCCAACCTGCGCAGCCAGCTGAACCTGCGAATTCGGATTGCTCTGTGATCCGATATCTGATTCAAGGTCTTCGCTGCATCCTGCGACGGTTGCTGCCGCACCCATGAGGGCTACAATGCCCATACCCATTGCGGGTTCCATTCAATTCCTCCTATGTTTTGTTTTGACCTGCGTCACATAAGACCAGGCCAGTGACCAATTGGTCGAATGGTTGCCAATTACTATAATAAGGGGTACTATAAACCTTTCGAGTGTGCAACCGCTGTCAACAGGCCAAACTGTGGCATAACTGCCACTTGGTCATAAATATCCTATTTATTATGTTAAAATGCTCGGAGCAGTTCTCTTTGTTCGAGGACTCTACTGTCACTTTCCAGTTACGCCCGATCTCTCCGGACGGACATGGCTGCTGAAAATAATCCACTATTGGCATGCAAAGCTGTTGTCGCCTTTAATCTGTGTAATTCGGGTTAATGGCTGCGTTGCAATGGTTTTAGCCACAACGTCCCCGGAGATACTTTGCATTCCGCGATCTGTGAAGCCGTACGCACTGCGAAAGTGTGGGCAGGGTATGGGCAACACCAGAAGTACGGTGAAACGATGACTCGGCATCCGGTTTGATCTCCTTGATTTCCAGTTACATATATGAAATAGCGAGAAGCCGAATAAACTCAGTGTGAACTCTTCTCACTCCACTCACGCACCTTCCCATCTACCAGCTCCTCTGACCACGCGCCATCGCAAAGGATCATCTCCTCCTGCATCCACTGCGGCAGGTGCTGGCGCACACCAAGCCCTTCCGAATTCGAGAACCTCGAATCGCAGAGCACCAGAACCCCGGTCTCTTCTGCCGACCGATGCACCCTGCCGAGTGCCTGAAGCGCCTTATTGATCGCTGGAAGTGTATACGCGATAAACATCCCTTTATCTTTCCCGTATTTTCTCTGATAATACGAATTGACAAGTTTCTGCACCTCTGAAAATGCAGCCAACGGAAACCCGACAACGATGGCCCCTTTGAGCGCCTCTCCGTGATAATCGATCCCCTCACTCATCTTTCCACCACAAACCGCCAGCAAAACCCCTTTCTGCTCACTGCTTCCTGATTCAAAGAACTCACCTAAAATATACGGCACCTCTGCCGCTTCTTTTGGTTCAACATACATTTTTTTCCCGGAGTCATAAGCCGTTTGCCCACAGTAATCAAGATACTGATCCATCATGAAATAGGATGTGAAATAAACCGCAACGTTGCCAGACACTCCGTTTATCAGGGCAGATATGTGCAGTTCTATCTCTCTTCGATTGTTGGCATCGTTTCGGGATGCAGACCGGCTGGTTGCGTCTTTTGCCCCGAGCACTAGCCGTTTCGCCTCTGGGAACTGGTTCGGGATCATCAGCTTCTCTACCCTCCCGTTCTGCCCGAAATAATAGAGTTCGTAAGCGTCCACAGGCGAGAGCGTTCCTGAGATCAATATGGTGGCGTGGACTGTATCGGCAAGTCCGGATATGACCGGACTCGGATCGAGGCTGCGGATCTCAAGCGATAACCACTGGCGATCCCTTAGCAACTTTACAGGGAGATATGCGGAATCACTCTTTGCGTAATGAGCCATGAACAGGAATTCGGCAACACGCTCAAGAAAACCCTCTGCCGATTCAGAAGACTTCTGTTTTCGCTTTTTGATCTTCTGCGCAAGCTTCAAAAGGTCAGCCATCGTCTGTTCATCATCCCGCGCCAGCCCACCGCCCGTGTATATGAAGTCAGCAAACATCCCCGGATCGAACCACGCCTCGGTCTGGGTTTTGTTCTGCCAGCGGTCAAGCGTCCTCTCCATATACGTCTGTATTCGGTAAAGAACCTCTTTTGCAGACCGGACTTCACCCTTATCTCCGGGAAACTGGTTAACTTCGGTTATCGCCTTATCGACGATGTACGTAGTGATGATGTCGCTGTTGATGTTCCTGACAGTGTCTCCGAGATTGTGCGCCTCATCTACGAGGAGGATCGTGTTTTCCGGGTTTATCTCAAGCCAGTCAAAGAGAGCATCCCGCATCGTGTCGTCGAATACGTGGTTGTAATTTAGAATGATGATATCGGCATTCTTAGCACCTATCGCCATTACCTCGTACGGGCATGTGTGCGTGCACCGTTTGTGCAGTTCTTCAGGATACAGGACATCCCATAGGATCGCCTCGCTGTCCTTTCTCGCCTGTTTCGATGGTCTGAAATTCTTTAAACCCTCGACGGTGTACACTTCCTTCGAATATAGATAATAGGGGCAGAATGTGCGATAGCCCGGCGTTTCGTCCCTTATATCTGCTTCAATTGATGGATCGGTACCCGGATCGTAGACATTATACTCCTTCGCTGACCGGTTGTTCTGCCTGATCTTCTCGTCCAGTTTCGCCTCGAGAAAGTCCATCGTGAACACCTTCATGAGATCGCATCCTGTATAGACGTTCTCGAATTCGCCTGCGAGTTTGCACATCTTGTGCTTCCCAACGAGGTATGCGACCTTTGGGACGTGATCCGTGTTCTCCTTGATCTTTTTGATCTCGCCCAGGTATACTCCAATCTGGCTTACGGTCCGAAGCGCAACAACAATCTTGTTTCCGCCGCGGTTTGCGAGCAGTGATGCGATGATACTCGTCTTTCCACTCCCGGTCGGCGCATCAATCATCAGGACGCGATGCTCGCCGGTACATACGACCTCCTGCACCCGATCAAGCATCGTGTCCTGATGCGGGCGGAAGGATGGATACGGAAAC
>QMVM01000003.1 GCA_003661105.1 Methanosarcinales archaeon
AGATTAACACAGATGGACACAGATTATCGGTGTAAACGACTTTTCATATCGACAGTGCTCCATTATGGCAGTTGTGGTTGCGTAAGACAATCCGACGTTCCCAGAAAATAATAAAAAGACTCAGATTTGGTAAGTATCATGATCGATGCTCCGCGTCTAAAAAGAGGGGACAAAAGTCATCGACATATGGACTTAAGGTATACCCAAAGAGAGGCTACTCCAATGGATACGCAAAGTATGCTGAAGCAGATGTGCAAAAGCGATATCACTGACTCCGATATCAAGGCGATCTGCAAAAGCCGCGGTTTTTCTGCCAAAGAGGCGACTTCTCGCGACGTCTTTGAGAACTTCTTTATCTCCACGATTGGCATAAAGGAAGTACTGGACTCATTAACTTACAAGGAAGTTGTGTTCCTCCACTTGCTTAATAAGATGAAGAAGGAAGTTGGTATCGAGTACTTCGAGAGACTATATGGTTGCGCAGAATCCACAAATGGCTATCATTACATGACTTTTACCAAACGGTATAAAGAAACATTCAAAAAAGTGAAGAGTAATCTGGTGCGAAAGGGTGTGCTCATCGCCATAGAGCGAGAAACATATGGAAAGTCTGCCAAGATGGAACGCTTACAATTCTCTTTTCCTCCGGAATTCGGGAGTTTTCTTCCACCACTCGTCAAGGCTTCCAAATTCAAAAAAACCGGAAAGTTCAAGAGAGAAGTTCTGCGTGATAAACTGCTTGAGCTTGCGGGAGGGGAAAGAAAAAAGCCATCCCCTTTATCAAACCCCGACAGAAGATCATTCAAACTCACAATCAACGAGGATAATCTATCTATTGGGGGTAAACAATTCAGAGCAAAATACCTGTTGGATTGGCAGAAAGCTTGCATGCGTGCGTCTATTAAAACCGATACGGAGGATCGGGTTTATCCAGATTATTCGCGCGATGATATGGCTCCCGTTGATGCTGCACTCTATGCAATCGCACAACTTGGAGATCATGAATGGCTACCCGCCGACGGTCTCGAAGTTATACTCAAGATATTTACAGGAGATGATGTAAATCACCCCTGCGAACAGATCTGCGAGGCGGGCTGGGAGTGGGGCTGCCTTGTAAAAGTCGTGGTGGATAAAACGGCATACTACCGGTTACCTGATGATCCATTAGACGATGCAGCCGCACCAACGCCTGAACAGTACCTGCGGATTATGCCGGACGGTACGGTAGTGTTGAATCTGGTGAAAATCCCTTATGCCGCACTGGAAGTGCTGGCTTCGATCGCACTCCTGGATATTCATAACGCCAATCTGCGAGCGACCGCAAATATCATTAAGATTGGGGATGCGCTCGCGACGGTTCGGAAAGAAGGTATTTTTGAGTGGCTCAGGGAAAATTCATCTGGTTTTCGCACCGCAATCGAGATTGCTGAAAAGAGATGGGGTAAACAGATCATTCATGAAGATCTGATGGTTGCACAGGTAAAAGATCTGAGCCTTAAGGTGCAGATCGAAAAGTCATGCACCGGTTCGCAACTTGTATCGCTTCCGGATGATTATATCGCCTTTCCCTGTGGCGTTCTTCCCGCGATACAGAAGATAGTGAGCGCGTCGGGGCACGTGGTCAAGAAGGCGAGGAATGAATGATGCAACCAAAACCAGACTTAACCCAGGCGGATATCGACGAACTGAGCATCGTTTCCAACCAGTACGATCTGCGCCAGGATCTACATGCTTTTGTTGAGTATGTGAAAGAGCGCGATGTAAAACGGTTACACCGGAGTAATGAGTTGAACAAGTCCGATCAAAAGCGATTGGCAAAACTCATGAGCAATTCTTGTCTGGTAGAAGAAGTAGAGGCACACGGACGTTCTTACTGGATAGATTATGTCGATTGCCTGGCGCTTATATTCAAGTTCGTAAACTATGATACCGAGGGGCAGTATATGGGGTATTACAGCAGTGAACCGTCATTTCCTGACAATTACATCGACGTTGATACCAAAAGATACGAAGAGTTCATTGGTTTACCGTTAATAGAGCAGGAGAAGAAGCTTCAGGACGTAGTAGTAAAAAATTATCCCGATGGTGAAAATGAGTTTTACGAGACAAGTGTACTTGGCAGGCTATCCGGGTTCTCGACCTGGGGATCAGGGATTGGCATCATGCCGGGATTAGACTTTGGCAAAGCAAGGCGGTTTATTATCAAGGTTTTGCAATCCTGTACGCCCGGTGTCTGGTATACTACAGCCTCATTGATCAGGTATCTAAAGGAACATCATCCATTCTTCCTCATTCCGGAGAATCCCAAATATTCACATAAAGAGTATGCAAATAAGGGTCGGTATGGCAACTTTCAGGAGCAAAAGGAGAGGTGGGGTGAGTGGATGCAGATTTCAGAGGGTGATGCGGATGCGTTTCTACGAGTGGAAGGTCGCTTTGTGGAACGGTTTCTTGAAGGATTGCCCCTTATTTTAGGATATATCGAGGTTGCATACTCCAAAACAGAGTATAAAGGGCATCTGCCCGAGATGAATCAGCTTCTGGCGTTTCGGATCAATGATCTGTTCCTGCACGTGATGAGCCAGGAGATCATAGAGCCCAAAGTTACAGTGCAGCCAAATTTTGAGATACATGTGGAATCGGAATTGTATCCGGTTCGGATTCTTACGCAACTGACAAAACTTGCAGATGTCGTAACAAAGGACAGAACAAACATATTAAAACTTCGAAAAAAGAAGGTTTTGACCCAATTAAGCGAAAGAGAAGATTTTGATGTGCTCAAGCTCCTGGAGAAGATGAGCGGTCAGAAACTGCCACAGAATGTTCAAATCGAACTCGAAGAGTGGGCTGGGGCTTCAGAAGCATTCACACTCTATGAGGATGTTGTGCTTCTCGAGGGGGATCGCAATTTGCCTGAACTCGACGAATTCACAATTGAATCCATATCACCTGCAATTAAGATCGTGCGTTCGCCTGACCGGTTGTTTGCGCATCTTCTGCAGAAGGAGTTGATCCCTCTGCGCATAAAACATCGCTCTTCGGATTTTACGCGCCTCCCGGACGGTGCAGACACGGTATTCCCCAGACGCGATATGGGCGTTTCAAAAGCAAAATCAAAGACAAAAGCAAAAACAAAGAAACGTGTGACAATCAAACGGGAAGTTCGGATCACATTTCACTTTCCGGCAAAAGAATTGATGGAAGAATTCCGAAATGGACTTATAACTGCCGGATGCCCGGTTGCTGCTGATTGGGGTAAATTGACACTCTCCTTTGACAAACGTTACGAACCAGAGGTAAAGAAAGTCAGTAAGAAACTGATAGATTACACAATCAAAACCGAGGATGTCCTATGAGCTCACAACCACAAAAGCCACTCATAATCCAGAGCGATCGCACGTTGATGCTCGAGGTCGGGCACCCGGGGTACGTAGAATGCCGGGATTTCCTATCACTGTTTGCAGAGCTGGTAAAATCGCCAGAGTTCATCCACACATATCGGGTAACACCGCTCTCACTCTGGAATGCGGCAGCACTGGATGTGCCGTTTA
Organism: Methanosarcinales archaeon; assembly: GCA_003661105.1. GTDB lineage: Archaea > Halobacteriota > Methanosarcinia > Methanosarcinales > Methanogasteraceae > Methanogaster_A. Next base: position 3,552 of record QMVM01000003.1, read on the forward strand.
AAGAGATCACTTGCGGTCTTGAAGAGTTCTCGCGTTACAGCGTTCCGTCAAATGTCATCGTCGATATGAGGGAGTGGTACGAGACTTATGGCAAGCTGGTGTTACAGAAAGCCAAAGACGCAGAGGATTATCTGGAGCTTGTTGTTGCAGACTCCTATATTCTGGAACGAATCAGTAACAATGAGTCATTGGAAGGCTTCTGGGTGGATGTGGATAACGGCAACATTCCCGGACTATTCATACCGCAAGCAAGACGCGGCGATCTTAAGCATGCATTGATAAAGGCGGGCTACCCTGTCAAGGACCTGTGTGGATATCTGGAAGGCGAACGATTCGACATCACTCTGCGCGACATTGATCTCAACGGCGACTCATTTGCGCTGCGTGATTACCAGAAGGAGGCTGTAGATCTCTTTTACTGTGCAGGAGATAAAACCGGTGGCAGTGGGGTGATTGTTCTTCCATGTGGTTCAGGTAAGACGATTATAGGGCTTGGAACGATAGCTCAGATATCAACATATACCCTGATCATCGCCACCAATAACGTCTCTGTTGCGCAGTGGCGCGATGAACTTACCGCAAAGACTCACATCAACGAAGCGGACATCGGTGAGTATACCGGGCGCATCAAAGAGATTAAGCCGATCACGATCACCACATACCAGATGCTGACACATCGTCAAACAAAGGACAGTCCGCTTCACAACTTAAAGATCTTTACCGAGCATAACTGGGGGCTAATTATATATGATGAGGTGCATATACTACCGGCTCCGGTATTTCGGGCAACAACAGAAATTCAAGCCAGACGGCGGCTCGGGCTTACTGCGACACTGGTTCGCGAGGATGGGAAGGAAGACGACGTCTTTGCACTGATCGGTCCAAAGCGATACGATGTTCCGTGGAAGACGCTTGAGAGTCGCGGCTATATCGCTGAAGCCATCTGTACCGAGTATCGTGTCCCTCTTTCGCCGGAAGAAGAGCTTACGTATGCCCATGCCGATAAACGGGCTAAGTTTCGCATCGCAGCAGAGAACGAGCGCAAAAAAGAGCTTGTGTGCGAGCTTCTGGAGAACCATGCCGGCGAGAGAATTTTAATCATCGGTCAATTCATCTCGCAGATAGAGAAGCTTGCCAGATCACTAAAGCTTCCTATTATCACGGGTAAGACCAAACAGGATGATAGGGAGAAGCTCTACGACCAGTTTCGGAAGGGGGACATCAACACACTTGTGGTATCCAAGGTCGCAAACTTCTCCGTGGATCTGCCTGACGCCAGTGTTATGATCCAGATATCTGGTACGTATGGTTCGCGTCAGGAGGAAGCGCAGCGATTGGGGCGCATTCTTCGTCCGAAAGAACATGCATCCCATTTCTACACACTGGTCTCAAAGGGTACCGTTGAACAGACGTTCGGGAGCAATCGCCAGCTCTTCCTGGTGGAGCAGGGGTACAGGTACCAGATCAAGTACTTTTAAGATTTTCGGACCGTGTGATTAGGTAAGAGCATCCTGAAGAGGGGGACTGCCGTGGGTGCCAAAAGACCTTTGAGAATCTATCATATCGAAGGATTGCACGCTCTGATAACTCCAATGGGAGCTAAAAAAGCGATCACCCGAGTTTTGAGCGTACTCGGGATTGATCGCAACTCAAACTCACAGCTTCACTATCGCGTTTCTCGGGCACACACCAATACACGTCCCGCACTGGGTGCACTTCTCCTGATCGATCACGGCAACAGCCTTCACCAGTTTTATTGCACCCTCAGGGCAGTTCTTCTTGCATATCCCGCATCCGATGCATCCGAACTCGCAGATCTCTTTGACATACTTGCCCTTGTCGTGTGATGAGCAGACCACATAAACGGGTCCGTGCTCCTTTGCAATCGTTAGCACCTGTTGTGGGCATTCCCTTACACATGCACCGCAGCCCTTGCAGTTGTACTTCTTGATTTTCGGAAGCCCGTTATCCGCAATCTCGATTGCATCAAACATGCATGCTCGCACGCAGTCACCAAGACCGATGCATCCATACGAGCAGGCTTTTTTCGTGCCTGCAAGCAGGATTGCGGCTCTGCACGTGTCTGCACCGATATAATCGTAGCGGTCTTTGCAGTTTGTTCCGCCCTGGCAGAGTGTGATTGGATACGTGGGCTCTGCTGCAGAAATCTCCATTCCGAGCAGCTCTCCGATGAGTTCGAACGTCTCTGCGTCACAAGAGGTGCAGACATCAGGTGTCACATCCCCTGCCACGATATGCTCGGCAGCATCAGCGCATCCCGGGTATCCACAGGCTCCGCAGTTTGCTCCGGGCATCAGTTCGATCAACGCATCGACAATCGGATCGGTCGGGACATAGAACACCTTTGACGCCCATACGAGCATCGCCGCCATCGCGAGTCCGAGTGCTCCGAGCACAGCAACTGCCGGGAGCATAAGTGTCATATCAAGACTCATAATTTCACCACCGCAAAGTAACTGGCAACAATTAATGCGGCCATCATTGCTGCGAAGAATGCGCCGATGAACCCGCTGAAGAGCTGGACGTCACGCATGATCAGTTTCTCTCGCACAGCTGCCGTTGCAAGCATCACCCATGAGTAGCCGAGACCGGCGCCGAATGCGTACAGGATACTTGCGCCATACGTGTAGCCCTCCTGTATGTTCAGGAGCACCACACCAAGCACTGCACAATTTGTAGAGATCAGCGGGAGGTATATTCCAAGCGATCTGTATAGCGGCGGGCTGAATTTGCGTATGATGAACTCAACGAGCTGGACAAACGCGGCGATCACAAGAATGAAACAGATCGTCTTTAAGAATGTCAGGTCATTTCCCAAAAAACTTGCATCGCTCAGGAGATAATAGTATATGGGCCATGTAAGGATCGCTGACATCGTCATAACGAAGGTTACAGCCATCGACATGCCTTTTGATGTATCTGAGTTGGTGGTTAGACCAACATACGAACAGAGTCCGAGAAACATCACGAGAAGGAAGTTCTTTGTGAACATCGCCTCCACAAAGATCGGGAAGATGTTCTCTGTCGGCATCAGTGCAGGTATCAAAGCATCAGTCATAGTTCATAACCCTCCTTTATGAGTTGTTTAACCCGTTTTCGGTCTCCCATGATCTTGAAGAGCAGCATCAACGTCGCGATCGTGAGAAATGCTCCGGGTGGTGTGATCATCACAACTGCTGGCTCAATCGGGAATTTTATGACCTCAGGGATGAATGATAATCCGGGGATGGCGGAGAGTGGGTAAAATCCCGGAACGCCGTCTACCACATTCAGCATCACAAGTTTTAACCCACCGGTTCCGAGAATCTCTCTGATGCTACCGATCAACATCAGTGCTGCTGCAAAACCGATCGATATGCCGATCCCGTCTGCTATCGATGGAAGAACTGGATTTCGGTTCGCATACGCTTCAGCCCTACCGATCACGATACAGTTTACAACGATCAGCGGCACAAAGATTCCAAGCGCATCATACATTGGAGGCAGAAACGCCTCAAGCATCATATCAATCATCGTAACGAAGGTACAGATGATCAGGATGAATATGGGGATTCTAACATCTGCCGGGATCTGCTTTCGCAGAAGAGAGACAAAGATGTTTGAGCCGAGCATAACAAAGGTAAACGCCAGTGCCATGCCGAGCGCGTTTGCAAACGACGTGGACACCGCCAGTGTCGGACATAAACCAAGCACGAGTACGAATACAGGGTTATCCTTGATGATTCCTCTGATGATCTCTCCTACGAATGATTTGTTTGCCATTTATGAGACCTCCTCTTGCATCTTTCCAACTATTTCAGCAACTCCGGCAGTGACATATCCGGACGATACCGATGCACCAGAGATGGCATCGATTTCTCCGCCGTCACTTGAGAGTGTCAGCCCGTCCGGACCGACCCCGGCGAATTGTGCGACGAACTCTGGCTGTTCCTGGACCTTGCTACCGATTCCGGGGGTCTCTTTCTGCGAGACCACAACAACTCCGGTCACCACGAAATCAGGATCTACCCCGACTGCAAGCGTTAACATGTCCTGCATACCCTGAACCTCGAACATTGCCCCATAGCCGATCAGATCGCCACCATCATAAGCCTCATAGCAAATTTCTCCACCACTAACTGCCTTATACTTGGTAGCATCAGGGACAACTCCCATCTCGAGCAGTTGCTTGTCAGGACCGCCTGCCTCTGCTGCTAGCTTGTCAAGCTGTTCCTGTGTGACTCCGTACGTAGCTGTCAGAACTGCTGCAGCCACCGCAGCAACGAGCGTCAGCTTGATGAGTATCATTACAGTAGAGTCTTTTGTTTCTGCCATCTATTTCCCTCCGATCGGCTTTGGTATGGTGTTTTTGTCGATGAACGGACTGAATACGTTCATCAGGAGTACTGCGAAGCACATCCCTGCGAAGTATGTATCGAAGTGAAGCTGGATTAATATCAACAGCACCAGCATGGTTCCATAGATTAATCTACCCTTCTTTGTCACCGGTGATGTGACCGGGTCTGCTGCAAGGAATATCAGTCCGAGGAAGTAGCCGCCGGTTAACACATAAGGAAGTTGTGAACCCATCCCGACGATCGGCATCAAGAGTAACAGCAAGATAGTGGCACTGAGTGCCACCCGCCGATCCACGTATCTCTTGTACAGGACGAATGCGCCGCCGAGCAGGACTAATGCGGGCGAAGCCTCAACAAGCCTTCCAGCACCAGTCTCGATTAAGAGGTCAGAGAAACTGCCAAGATTTGGCGTGGATCCGGTTCCCATCAGCGTGGGCCACGCAGCAAGCAGGAACGCAAATCCGATCAGTGCCGGATGAAACACCAGCGTCCCTGTGCCGCCGAAGATATATTTTGGAATGGCTATTGCAAACGCGGCTCCGATGATCGGAACCCAGATCGGGACGCTTGGCGGCATGATAAGCGCGAGTAAGAGACCGATCAACACAGCATTCCCGTCACTTATGGTGATCGGCTGGGATGCCGCCTTATATATCACGATCTCGGTGACCACTGCCGTAGTAACGGTTGCAAGAACGATCGTTAGCGCAGGAAGTCCGAAGAGATAGATCGCCGCGACCGTGATCGGAATCAGTGCAGCGACGGTCCCCCACATCACACTCTTCACACTTTCCTTGCTCTTCACATGGGGTAATGGTGATATTGTATACGTCATTCGGATTCCTCCATCACGGCAACGCCGTGTTTGCCATACTTTATTATCTGCACGATCGGGAGCTTGGACGGGCAGACGTACGCACACCTGCCGCATTCCACGCAGTCACCGATGTGTAATTCCGCACACTTGTCAAACTGCGCGCTGTCAGCATACCCATACAGCAGATGTGGCATCAGTCCGATAGGACACTCGTCTACACACCACGCGCAGTTGATACAGGGCGCCTGCGGTTCGCGCTCGATATCGCTCTCGGTCTGCACCAGGAGTCCCGTTGTCGTCTTGATGACCGGAACCTCGTCCGAGTACTGCGCCGCTCCGGATATTGCACCGTTTACGATGAGCTTTACCGGTGTTCCACTACATCCGCCGCATTCTTTGATCATATAACCAATCGGCGTGCCGATATCCACGAGAACATCTCTCGGAGAACCTACCGCGCCTGCAACGGTCACCACTTTCTTAATCATTGGTTCGCCGTCGCAAAGTGCATCGTATATCGCTTTCATGGCAGCGATGCTGCTCACGAGAACGCCCCGGTCCTCTGGAGTGCTACCGCGTGGCACCTTCTTCTTCGCAAACTTCTTAGAAAGCGTGTTTTCGGTGCCCGGTGGGTAGTACCCCTGTGTCGCGATAACCTTGATGTTGTTATCCGGTATCGTCTCGGTTCGCATGACATGCAGCGCTTCTGAGCCAAGTTCGATTACGATGAACGCTTTCGTAGCACCAACCGTTTCCATCAATGCTTTCAATCCATATATGACCTCGGAAGGGTGGTCGAGCATGAGCGCTTCGTATGATGATAAATCCCATGTATTCGTCCCGTTGACGACGATCGTGTCGATATCTTCTTTTGTGCGCAATGTCGGGTGTCCGTTCGGTTCGATAATACCGGCGTCCCTGATAATGCGCCTTATTTTTCCTGCGGACAATTCTACCGGTTCAATTTCTCTCTTTTCCCCGTTGTGCGTCTTGATTACCACACTGAGAACATCTTTACCAGTCGGGTGCGGCAGTTCGGAAACGGCTGTAACCTCTCCGGAAACGCTCGAATGTATCCGAAACTCGCCGTCGCCGATCAATTGACCAACAGAAACGATATCGCCAACACTTACCAAGGAATCGCACACCGCGCCATCATGCTGCTGTAAGGGAATGATCACCTGATCAGGTGTTTTGATTGTTACAATCTTCAATGCGGATGCCTCCTATGCCTCGCATTATGGATACGTGTGTCGGCATATATAAGTATTGTTATCTGGCTGGCACAGGCAACTATCTTTAAGTGTTACTGCACAAAGAGTATATACCACATGAGTGTACCGAGATTCTGGAGACATATCAGCAGCAGGTACAACCTGATCGGAACGAGGTGTAATACCTGCGGCGAATACTACTTCCCGCCGAGAACGATGTGCCCGAACTGCCGCAGGGGTGGCAGCATCGAGGAATACCAGTTCAAAGGACATGGCGAGGTAGTCACCTACACGATCATCCATACCGCATCCGTGGAATTTGATATGCAGACACCATACCCACTTGCGATCATCCAACTGGACGAGGGTCCGCGCATGACCGGACAGGTGGTCTGCGACAATGATGCGATCGCAATCGGGATGCGCGTGAAGCCGATATTCAGGAAACTTGGCGAAGATGGTGCCGCTGGTATCATATACTATGGCACCAAGTTTATCCCTGCATAATATACGACGCCTCGGTGGCTCAGCTGGCAGAGCGAGTGATTTGTAATCACTAGGTCGCGAGTTCAAATCTCGCCCGAGGCTTAAGGTCTGATATTATTGGGGCTGTGGGGTATGTGGTGATCGCTCAACCTGCGCCCTGCCATCGCGCACCGCAACAACAAATCCAATATCATCTGCGAGCGTACGCGCAGCTTCTCCGTTCCCATGTATCAGCAGTTCCACGAGATCGTCGGGTTCATCGATGTCGGTCGCTGCTGCAAATGAGTCATAGACCTCGACTGAGAGGTTATTGTCGTGTGCGATTCCGAGATGATCAAGGAAACTCGTGCCGTAGTAATCCGTGCTGAAACGGGACGGGTCTTTGATGGAGAGGATATTGGTTCCCCCGCCCTTGCCGGGTGCGATCACCAGATCGGCGTCCGAATCCGCAATCTCTCGCACGTGCCGGCTCTTCAGGAGCGGCAGATCAGCCATCACGATCATGACCGGATCGCATCCGTACTCTGCAATCTTTGATAGGTACTCGTTTAGTGCATCGTTTAATCCTGCTTCACTCCACAGGATGTGCGGATCGATGCGCGCGTCGTCAAAGATCGATGGCGTGAGGATGTCGACCGCGAAGCCGCGGGTTGCATCGAGCACATCATATATCATCGCAATCGCAAGCAGGCCGCGCTCATCTGGTGTTAGCACGTCAGAGAGGCGGGATTTGGCGTTCTCTTTTTTAAACGGGATTACGATTCTCATGGTATCAATCCTGTCCAAAGATCCTCTGGTAGTACTCTGCCCCGATGTCAACGCCCCATGCAACATGCCGCACATTGACATCCCGGTCTATGCCAAGCGTCAGCAGGTGAAGCACCCGCCTGTAGATCGCAACCGCCTCTTCGCCTTCCTTTGCAGCAAGCGCATCCATCCTCGCCCTAACCGCATCGAAATACCGCTTCCGGTCGGATTCTACCATGAACGTCATGCCGGTGGAGGCAATCCTGTCAGAGAGATCGTGATGGTTCGCGGCAGTCCCGACATCATCGATGATCAACTCGTTCAACCGATCTAGTGCAGCCTGTCTGATGGCACGCAAGACCTGCTCATCGCTGCTTTCGATGTATATCCTGTTTATCTCCTCAGTTCCGCTCGCCCGCACAAGGAGGCGGGAGATCGCCATCCCGTCCGGATCCTGCAGCACGAACTCGACCTTGTCGTGGTATGTGCCGCCCGCCCAGAGCACGTCTTGCCCTGCGATCGACTCTGGTGGGTTGTCGAGCCATGAATTGATTATCTTCTCCTTTGGGTTGTTCGGAGCCCAGATGTCGAGCCGTTCGTCGTATTTTTCGCCATACCTTTCCGTATGCGCCCGCCATATCTCACCAGGTGGCTTTTCGTGCCATGCGATCATGGACGCGATCATGCATATCCCGATGATCCCGTCCTTGTCAGGGAACCGCTTGACCGTGAAGCCGCCGCTCTCCTCACCTGCAACCGCTGCTGGCAGATCGTATTTTTTCATCGCGGCAGAGATGTATTTGAATCCGACCTCGGTATCGATGCACGGGAACCGTTGAAAGTCGAGCGCGTATTCGATGTCACCAGTGACCTTTCTGACGCTGTAAAACGGATGCCGGATCAGCGAATTGACCTGACCCCATTCCGGTGTCGGTATATCGTGTCCACCTTCCTTAGATAGCGTCCTCACCACGTCATCGATTGCAGTGGACGTGGTTCCGGTCCGTATCACGATGTGGTTCTCCCAGGAAAGCCCCCTGATCACGAAATCGCAGATCATGGCAAGGAGTTTGTTAAGGTTGATAAACCCGTCCCTGTCAAGGATTCCGCCGCAGCGGTCGCCATCGGTATCGTTTGCGCACTCAAAGAGGGCACCGATCCGTTCCAATCGATCCGCAGTCGGGAGAATCCACTGCGCCTCAGGATTGGCATAGAATCGGAGGCTGAGAAGATTATCATCCCCCGAGTCCATTGGAAAGACGGATTCCGCGGGAATTCCGAGTTTCTCGAATATCTCCTGGATATAGCCCCTTGCAACGCCATTCATCGCGTTATGGATGAACCTGTGCTCTGGTTGCGAGTAGAAATCCGCAAGAAGCTTGTCCAGTCCCTGTGACCGTAAGAAATCAGCGATATATGCGGTGTATTTCTCCCGCATATCAACGTACACAAACTTGCCTTCAGATTCCGCCTTCAGAAGATCATATTTCGGGGTGGGCTGACCCCTCATGCAGAGGATGTTCGCTTCCCGCTCGATCCGGTCGGTGACCGATGTCGGGGCAACATCGCCGTTCTCCATGCTCCATCGCTGCCCCTGGGTCGATAGCGGATTGTGGCTCGGGGTCATGTTCTCGCCACCTGCCGCATTGTTCTGTTCCACCTCCCTAAGCCAGTACACCAGAGCGCCTGTGGGTGATGGCTCCTCTGCAAACCGCACAGGAAAGGAGCGCGAGAGAAACACCTTCGCACTCTCAAGCGCAAACTCCCGTGCGCCGATCCGTGTGTCATAAGTGATCACGACAGGCATCCCGCCCTTATTCTGAGAGGTCTCGAGATCGTTACATATCGCAACGGTTACGAAATCAGATCTTTCGCTGGTGAAATCCTTGTCTACGAATGCCCTGAAACCGGATGTCCCGAACTTTATATATTTTTTACTAATTAATTTGTGGAGCAGCTCTGCAAGCGCAGGATCGTCGGTTCGTACGGTAAATCGATATAATTTGTCACTGATGTTTGCGGCAAGCGAGGTTCTAAACGGTCTGTACCGTCCATCATCGTTAAGAGCGGTGATCAGGGGGGCTAATTCATCTTTTATATAATTACCTATACCGGAAAACTCGTCCCGTCCAAAGAATTTAAGCAATGCTGTTATGGCAAGAGCACGCAGACGTTTCGCCTCTGCCAGCAGGTCCTGCGCCTCCCTGTATGTGTCCTGCATCTGTTCGCGATTCCTAATCTCCCTGCCAGTCATCCGGTTGATCTCCGAATCCGGGTTCTCGGTAGTCTCAAGTCCATACTGCCCGGGCTCAACAGCAAAGAGTTGTAAGGATGCGAATAATACAGGAAGTTGACCGGTTGGGAATTCAGTTATATTCTCGGTCAGTTTTGTCAAAAAATCCCTGCTCACAAGAGTGGCCTTGCCGAGGATTTCGGTATCATCTGTTTCGGTCAAAGCAACGATCAGACTGGAAGTCAGTTCGGATACCGGAAGTTCACTTGCGATGTGCTCTCTGATGATGCTTTTCAGTTCGGACAGGTTCCCCAGTGTTGCCACCCTGTTCTGAGTCAGCATCTGCCAGCGCATATCCTGGTATATGAAATCAGCGCGCTTCATACACCTCCTTTGATCGCCTTTTCATATAGGTGTATGCTGAGGTTAACATTAATAACAGACCACATACAGAAGAAAGTTTACCATGAAGAAGTCAGAAAAAGAGAAGGAAGTTCAATATTACACAAAAGAACGCTGGGACAATTGGATTCAGAACGTAAAAGAGAGTAACTTTCAGATAGACGATGAATCCGGAAGCAGTACTGAGGTATTCGTCAATATGATGGATGATGTCGTACTTTCATGCCTGAATGTCATTTCCAAACGAAATGCGAAAAAAATGTCAGCAGATAATGCGTTAAATGCGATTTCAGGTATCAGCGAGATTGTGTTATGTGAGGTTTCCGCGATTAACGATGATGTTGATATGATGATCCAGTCGCTTCAATCTTCGCTGCTCGGCGCGCTTGTTTCATGCGAATGCTATATCCGCGGATCATACAATACGAAGACTGCGCTTCCCAAACTGGTCAAGACTGCGATCGAAACAGAGGTGGATGATCCGGAAAAGGCGCTGGAATGCATAAGCACGGTTGGTGCACGGATACTATCTGGCAAGCCTATGCCAGAGATCATCTTTGACGTGCCGGATGGGCTGGTTGCAGAATGGTTAGATGGCATTGACTCGATCATCGCAGCGATGGCTCTTTCGAACGAAAAATGATGCAACGATAGTGTATGCAATGCATACTGACCATAGCAGGATCCGATTCCGGCGGCGGTGCAGGCATAGAAGCTGATCTGAAGACGTTTGCCGCGCTCGGGATGCATGGCGCCTGCGCGATCACCTCAGTAACCGCGCAGAACACGTGTGGAGTGGAGCGCGTCTATGATCTTCCGGAAGATGTGATTGTCGACCAGATCCGTGCCGTAACAAGCGATATAAGGGTAGATTATGCAAAAATCGGGATGCTGTCATCTGAAAGAATCGTCCGCACAGTGGCAGAGGAGATTGAGGGAATTTCGTTCGTGCTCGATCCTGTGATGAGCGCGGAGGCGGGCGGGTCGCTGCTGGCAGAGGATGCACTGGACGCACTGGTATCAGAACTGATCCCGCTGGCATCTGCTGTCACGCCAAACGTCTATGAAGCTTCTGCAATAACCGGCATCCGGATCAGGAGCATCGAGGATGCAGGACGTGCTGCGGCAGCAATCACCACTCTCGGATGCCGGGCTGCTGTCATCACTGGCGGGCATCTCGATGGTACCGACGTACTCTGCGAGAGCAGCGATGGTGGGATCGAGTCCCCTCGACTAATTCGAGGGTCAGGGGGTCTTATCGAGGGGGGGACACATGGCGCAGGCTGCACGTACTCGGCAGCGCTTGCATCGTATCTTGCGAAGGGACTTTCTGTTTCGGATGCATGTACCGCTGCAAAGGTTTTTGTCGAAGAAGCGATCGCGAACTCTTCTGGCATAGGCAGGGGAGTTGCTCCGGTCAACCAGACCCGGGGGGTTACCCGCGATGCTGCGCGGTACCGTGCGATCGCTGATGTTAGCGCCGCTGTAAAAGCGATCGAAGGCTCGCAGTCGTTTGCGTCGCTGATCCCCGAGGTCGGGTGCAACATCGGAAGTGCGATTCCGGCGGCGCAGTCTGTCGGGGACGTTGTCGCAGTCAGGGGAAGGATCGCTAAGATCGGCGGCGGCAGGGCACGCGCAGTCGGGTGCGCCGAGTTCGGTGCATCGTCGCACATCGCACGGCTCATCCTTGCGGTCATGCAGTTCGATCCGATGATGCGAAGCGCGCTGAATATCAAGTATTCGGGAGGCGTCATCTCTGCCTGCGAGGAGTGCGGCTACACGATGGCGTCGTTTGACCGGAAGGACGAGCCGCCGCACCACAAGACGATGGACTGGGGTGCAGAGTATGTGATCAGGGAGACCGGTTCTGTGCCGCAGGTGATCTGGGATGCAGGCGGTGTTGGAAAAGAGGCGATGGTGCGGATTCTCGGGCATAGCGCGATCGAGGTCACAAGTCTTGCGATTCGGGTGGCTGATCTGTAGCAGGTGTGTGACTACGGGTTGTGACGATTTAAAAAAAATAAGAGCGATGAAGCCTTTGATATAATGGCTCCATCACCTGCAGCTTCTTTTAACTGTTTGACTGGAGCGCGCCCAGATCAGAGACCAGGTACTCATTAAACGCGCTTCCTTTCTGGATCACATTCCTGTTCTTGCGTGTGATTGTTGCGCTGCCCGGGTCGAAAGCCATGAAATCGACAAACCCGGCGTATCCAGGGAGGGTTTGATTGAAATATGCAACGCTTTCAGCATTAACCGTAACAGCCCATCTGGGTGTTGTGTATGTGACCGTAGCTGGTCGTTTCCTGCCAAACTCGCCCTCATCTATCCAATCGGTCTCTATGACCGTTACCTGATCGCCTGAGTACTCTGCAATCACCCTCCCGTTATGCCTATTTAGCAATGTCAGGTGTTTGTACGAATAATTGCCGTAACTATCGTTCAGACTACGGACCGCGTAAGCAACCGCCTGATAATTCCTTGTCGTCACTTCAGACCAGCTCCATCCATGCATGTCCCTTGGCCATGGCTGGCTGCTGCTCGGGATCATGTGATCCATGTACCCTTCGCCGCGTTTGACTGTGTAGGTCTTGTTGTTTAGAACTATCGAACCGCTGAGGGTGCCGTAGGGGTATTCGTATGTGACGAAGTTGAGCGGTTCTTCTGCCTGATCTATGGTCTTGACCGTTTCTGGCAAGAAGACCAGATCGGCACTCATATCGGCAGACTTGTAATTCAAGCTGTATCCTGTGAGTGCTGAGCCATAATACCTCTGTACACCGCCCGGATACACATAGTATACATAAGGTGTGTGCAATGATACGAAATGGCTGATGGTGGTCTGCGGAACGTAGGTCTCGGTGTAAAAGAAGGTCGGCGTCTCACCGTCAGGGTATAACGCGGAGAACGTGAGCAGGTGGGAATGTGAAGCGAAGAAGATAGGGGATTCTTGATGTGCCATAACAACACAGAACCCTGCGTCTTTCACTTCACCATCTCTGGTGACCAGCCTTATCTTTCCGTTCAGGTACCACCATTCTGCTATCAGGTTAGTGCCGAAATCAGTCTCCAGATGACCGCCTTCCGTAAAGTCCGAGATCATCCTTGCATGTGGCATGCAGAATCCGGTTTCTACCCGTTCTACTGGTTCTATTGCGTCTGCTACCTCTGCTACAGATAATCCTGTAACACAGGTCATTACGAGCGATATGATTAGTATAGTCCATATTCTTGTGTTCATGTATCTCTGTCCCCTTTCAGCCATCGAATTCCCTTGAGCCACCCCAGGAGGTTGCCCGGTTCTCGCAAGAGAGGTATGTAAGCTCAGAGTTTGTTCAAATGGCGTTTTGTTCGTTGTTCGCACGATTTTGCTTCCGGATACGTGCTTTCCGCAACCATCACACCAAACCACACGGGTGTCGATGACCTGCAGAAAAAAACTTCTGCTATGTTCTTGCAGAACGTTACCGGAGCAGTGTTTACGTGATCACTATTTATTTAGCCACTCATAAGGCTTGTGAAATACCGGGGCTGTCGAGTTTTTGGGTGTTGACGGAGTTTCAATCGGAATTTTGACTCGATCAGGACTTGCCGTAATCAAATAAGGAAAACCGAGAGAGTTCGCAAGGGTTCACAGAGACCTAGCAAAACCCTTGCATACTGCCTACGGCGATGCTTCTCATTATGTGGTAAATAAACACAACTGGAATAACCGGATTTTCGAGGCAATGTAACAATCTTTATCTATCTGAAAGATTACAACACTATTACTTGATACTCAGGTGATTTCATGATACGGACGTTTATCGCTGTTGATCTTCCCGATTCTTTCATAGACACGATCGCAGAGATCCAGCAGCAACTCAAAGGAAACATAAAACTCGTGGATCCGAAGCAGGTCCACATTACGATGAAGTTTCTTGGTGATGTGCCCGAAAAAAAGGTTCCAAAGATCGAAGATGCACTTTCAAACATAAACTCCGAACCATTCACAGCAAGAGTTCATGGGGTTGGAGCATTTCCGAAACCAGCTTATGCGAGGGTGATTTATATCGGAGCGGATCCCGCGGAAACATTTACCAGGTTGTACGCAGAGGTGGAGTCGGCGTTAACGCCACTTGGATTTAAGCGCGAGAAGCGTTCGTTCACCCCACATGCGACCATTGCACGGGTAAAACATAACCCGGAAGGGGCGCGAATGAGACTTAGAGATGCGATCGAGCACCTGTCAGATACCGAGGTCGGAACGATGGATGTGGACACAATCAAACTGAAGAAGAGCACACTGACGCCTAAAGGCGCAATCTACGAGACACTAAAGGAAGTGCACCTATGAGCGAAGAATCTGTCTTTGTGGTGAAGACTACTGCGAATCAGGAGCGTTCGGTCGCAAACATACTCGCACAACTTGCGCAGAGGGATCATTACGATATACGCGCGATACTCGTGCCTGATGAACTGCGCGGCTACCTACTGGTCGAGTCAGGTGACCGCGACGAACTTGCTCAGGCGGTCCAGATGGTGCAACATGCAAGATCGCTGGTGCAGGGCGAATCCAGCATCGAGGAAGTGGAGCATTTCCTGACGCCGAAACCGACCGTCACCGGCATATCGGTCGACAGCATCGTGGAACTCATCTCAGGACCGTTCAAGGGCGAAAAAGCGAGAGTGAAGCGGGTCGATGAGGCGCATGAAGAGATTACGGTCGAGCTCTTTGAGGCGATGGTGCCGATACCGGTCACTGTGCGCGGTGATCATGTCAGGGTGCTGAAGCGAGAAGGGGAATGAGTTGTAGGGCATACGATCCGGGACGTGAAGCGGTGATAAAATGTGGCAAGTAGAATTATAACGTGCGCGATGATCGTGGCGGTAATTGTAGCGGCCACGATCTCTGGCGGGTGCATGGAAAAAAACGGGGTCGAGGTCGATGATGAAGTGTTAGAAGAGGTGCGAGAATACGCCGATCCGGTCACTGAAAACATCCTTATGGCGATGAACGAGAACGATTACGCCAGGTACTCCGAAGATTTCGATCAGACGATGAAGAACGCTATGACTGAGGCAGTCTTTGATGAGACAAATGCAGTCATCAGATCAAAGATCGGGGACTACGTCTCCAAGGAATTCTGGAAAGCGGAGAGTAAGGACCAGTACACGCTCGTCTACTACAAGGCGAAGTTCACTGACGAGCCTGCTGATGTCACGGTCAAGGTCGTCTTCCAGGAGCTTAATGGAACGATGAAGGTGTCAGGGCTGTGGCTCAATTCGCCAGAGTTGCGTAAACCTTAGCAGTGGGGCTGCCAAATGCCACGTAAGGTGACAGACCATCAGCCGGAACTGTCACGCCATCTGGTGCTGACAGCCCCATTCATCGGGGTTTATACGGGGTGAGTTTCGATTTACATAGCATGGAAAGAGGAGAACTCTGCCACGATCGATGCACAGGCTTGCTGGCTGATTACATACAAGACGTCGGTGCAGCCAAACCGAATGCACGGCAAGAGCGCGATGCACCGGCTTTTAAGTGTGGGGTTGGGGGATTTAATGTGAATATTTTTAAGAAGATATTATTATTATTATTGTTAGTGTCTACCTTATTAGTTACAGTTGTATCTGCAGATGGTTGGCATTTATCCGACTACGAATTACATCTTCAGGAACCCAATCAAAAAGCAGTGATTTCATGGGATGGAGAAACAGAAACAATGATTCTCTCTTCTGCTGTTAAATCCAACAATATTTCGAATTTTGCGTGGGTAATTCCAATTCAATCTTACGCAAAACCAGAAGTCATAGCAGGAAATATAAGCATCTTTGAAGATTTGGTTAGATATTTTGAAAAAAAAGAGCCGGTTGAAAACATATTCAAAACAGAGTGCGGATCAGGTGTTGAAGTTCTTGAATCTAAAGAGATTGATGTATATGATATAACAATTTTAAAAACAACAAATTCAAATAATTTAATTAATTGGCTAAACGAAAATGGATACAAAGTTCCAAAAGAATCAAAGCCAATATTAGATAAATACGTTGCAAAAGAAAACTGTTATTTCATTGCAAATAAGATTGATTTGAAGAATAAGTTCGAAGAGGAAATAAATATAATTGAAAGAATCTATTCAGAAAAAGAGCAAAGATATAACCAACTCTATGAAGACATAACTGCTGAATTTAGAAAGCAAGGCATTGCTAACAACATCTATGAAGGAAGTCATGGATACCAAGTTTTTTCAGAAATACTTGCACTTCTTGGAGACTATGTTAATAGTGAGGAAAATCCTTTAGAATTGCCATTAATATATTCGGAGGACTTGGGACTAGGACTTACTGTTCAAGAACGTTTTGGTATTGCTCCTTTTCATGAGTCCAGATTGGATAAAAATAGCCCTAAAAAACTTAACTATTGGGATATAAATAACGAAACACGGATTATTAGTGTTTTAAGAGATGGGGAAGTTGTTGATGTAATTAATTATAGATCCAATAAAGGTTGTAGAACTCATCGTTTATATTCAGAAAGTTGGGTAATTAAAAATAGTCTTGAAGAGAGTGAAAAATTTAGTGATGAAGAAATTGAACTTTTGTGCCTGTATGTCGACTCAAGAAAAAATATAACCATTTCTTCTGAAGCTAAAAAAGAAACAAATGAAAAATTAGACGCTTTTGCTAATGAACTCAATAACGCGTTAGGAACTAAAATATATGAATACGACAAGCTGGAAGGAGAGTTATATAACTATTTTTATACATTTTACGAAAGTGGGCGTGTGGTTCCGAACAATAACGATAAAAAGATCCTAAGAGAAAATGGACAGATGATTCCATTAAAAGTAAAAATTAATTCTGTATTCTACGGTCCCGGATTAAGAGGTAATATATCACAATCCAGATTTAATGATGTTTATTATGCTACAAACGATTTGCAAAAAGGAGTAGGAACTCCATTAAAATTTGAATTCAAACCTTATCAGCCATATTATCCTTTAGAAATATCTAGTTTGAATATTGGGGAAAGTGTTATTGAGGTTTATGTATTGGCAGATAGTGATGTAATCGATAAAAATAATATCTTGACTGTTGAAGGAAGTAAAAAGATCAATAGAAAACTTAAAGGGAAGTTGGAAAAACACGTGAATTTAGATAATGCTGAATATGTTACAAAACTATCTTATAAAGGTGAGTTAAAATGTTTAAATGCTGATGCCGAGTTTAACTCTAAAGGAGGTGGTCAACTTGTTGGATTTTATGCCAAAACACCGAGTTTTCCAGATATCCAAACCCGATGCAGCAGACACGAGACTCGAATCAACAATGATAGTGAAACAACGCCAACGCCCAATAACTTCACAACCTCCTCTAAGGAGAGATGCAACTTTTTCCAAAGAGTGTGGAGTTGGATATGCAATTTATTTGGATATTAGGCTTCGTCTTTTATTGTGAGACTTTTTCCAGCTATCTCCGTTTCGTTCCAAGCCACGCTGTGCTTTCGATCGCTCGTACTCCATTAGGTCGTTTAACAGCAATTTAACGGCATGTTCGTTGCACTTCGCCCTACCTAAATTTCTTCGATTCGTTCAGAAACTTCGTTAAATCGCAGACGATAAGCAAAATTGGGGTGCCATTTGGTGAATACACGCCGGCCCACCACATATCTGTCCGCGATCACCCTATCGCGCGACCTATAGCACGCGGATGCCGCTCAATTCAGAGGGCGCCATATAATTGGATATTTTGCGAAATTGGATTCTTATTTGGGGTAGTGTACTAATTTTCGTGACCTAACGCTGTTTTCCATCTTTTGTGTGACTTACTGATGGCGATTTTGAATGACACACCAAAATTATGTAAAACCGCCACCAAGCCCAATGATCATTAATTTAAAGCCACGGTTTGTGGAACACTGCTATTTTTTGATATAATACCTTGTCCGAGCTTTTTTTATTGCGATTTTCAATTGTAAGACTGCCTCTTCATTGCGTGGCGGTGTGGGGCGGCATATTCAAGTATGGCGTCTGCCGATTCATGTTTGAATATCTAAAAACATGCGAGTCGAAACCCCGCACCAGACGGTGTGACATACCCCCAGCCGCAAAAGATTTAACATCCCGATGCCAATCCTGTTCTTGAGGAACAAACATGGCACAGTATAAAATTCCAGTGATCCCGGGCGACGGTATCGGTCCGGAGATCATCGCAGAGGGCAAGAAGGTTCTGGATGCGGCAGGAGAGGCGTACGGGTTTGATATAGGCTGGATAGAGTATCCGCATGGCGCAGAGCATTACTTAAAGACCGGAGAACTGATTTCAGAGGATACGCTTAAGGAACTCTCCGGATACGATGCGATCTATCTCGGATCGGTCGGTGATCCACGTGTCCCTCCAGGGGTGCTTGAGCAGGGGATTTTACTTGCCGCACGGTTTTATTTCGACCAGTACATCAATTTAAGACCGGTCAAACTTCTGAGGGGAGTCGATACTCCGCTGAAGGATAAAACATCGGAAGACATCGATTTTGTCGTGGTGCGGGAGAACACCGAGGACCTGTATGTCGGCGTCGGCGGGCGGGCTTGTGCCGGTAAGAGCCGCGGTACCGCTGAGATCGTGCGCAATCTGTATCATGTGAAGTTCGGTCTGGACATCGAGACCGACGCCGACGAGATCGCTTACCAGATAGGGATGATCAGCAGACAGGGGACCGAGCGTGTGATCCGTTACGCATTCGAACTTGCATCCACGCGGGAGAAGAAGCTTTCGTCCGTTGACAAGGCAAACGTGATGACTGATATCTACGGGTTCTGGAGAGAGGTCTTCACATCGGTCGCAGGCGAATATCCTAACATCGAGACCGATTTCAACTTCGTGGACGCGATCTGCATGTGGTTTGTGAAGAACCCTGAGTGGTTCGATGTGCTGGTAACGCCTAACATGTTTGGAGATATCATCACCGATCTCGGCGCGATGATCCAGGGTGGACTCGGACTTGCGCCGGGTGGAAACATCAACCCGGACGGCGTCTCCATGTTCGAGCCGATACATGGGAGTGCGCCAAAGCACCGCGGTCAGAACAAAGTCAACCCGATCGCAACGATCTGGGCTGGTGCGTTGCTGATCGAGCAACTCGGCGAGCGCGACGCTGCAAACACAATTGTTGGTGCGATCGAGTCGAACCTGCTTCGAGGCGATGTAAAGACCTACGATCTCGGAGGATCATCGAGAACCACCGATGTCGGGGACGATATTGCAAGAAGAGTAGCGCAGGCTCGGTGAGACCTCGCAAGTTGCAATCATTATCATTCACTCGAAAGACCGATGCCGGAATCATGCTGCACAGGAGATTCTCCACACACGACTGACATGGTGGTGGGGGGAATAAGGGAATATGAAGCGATATACGAACGGTACTGAAGGGGGCATACATGCCAGAGCATGGTCAGAGGTTATCTGAGCGAGAGCGACACCAGCGCGAAGAACAACTCTCCGAAGAACTTGCCGAGGCAAACAGACTTCGGGAGATGCTGGTCAGCATCATGAGCCACGATCTCAGGAGTCCCCTTTCTGTGATTGTCGGATATAGCGGGCTTATCAGGACGCAGTCGGACGATGAGACCGTCAAAAGATTTATAGATAAGATAGAGAATGCCGCGATGAATGCCGACGAGATGATTGGGGATATAAAAACGTACTCGCAAGTAAAAAGGGGAGTTTTCGAGAGTGATCTTGAGGAGATAGATCTGAATGCGGTGTTGTCTGATATACTCAGGGGTTTGGAAGGGAAAATAGAAGAACGCGATATAACGATCGATATAAAGTACCAGGCTGACACGAGATTTCCGGTACTCGGGACCGAACTACTGAAGAATGCGTTTTTGCACACCATCGACAACGCAATCAAGTACAGTCCCGAGCACGAAACGGTCACACTGACACTCGATGGTGAAGGGTCTTATTGGGTATTGGGGGTTTCCGATCACGGGGAGGGCATACCCGATGATGAGAAAGAATCGGTATTCGAGCGTTTCGTGCGAAAGGAGAAGCGCGGAATAAAAGGCAGCGGGATCGGGCTTGCGATCACGAAAAGTGTGGTTGATGCGCACAGCGGAAATGTCCGGATCGCGGATAATCCTGGCGGTGGGTGCATATTCTATATAACGGTGCCGAAGGCATGAATGCGGAAGTTCATAGGATGCCTACCTTTTTAATATCCGCCCGCATCTAACCGGACACCAGGAAATCATACATCAGGAAGCCGATATCGATGACCGAAGTTTCACTCGTACTCCCTGCATACAACGAAGCAGAGGACTTGGAAGAGACTGTAAGACAAACCGCAGAGACGTTACGTGAAATAACCTTGAACTTCGAGATCATCATCGCAGAAGACGGCGCAACCGATGGAACAGACAAAATAGCGGAAAAACTCGCAGAAGAACACACTTATGTAAAGCATCTGCACAGTGACAAACGATTGGGTCGCGGAAGTGCATTGAACCGGGCATTCAAATCTGCATCCGGCGATATTCTCATCTATATCGACGTTGACCTCGCAACTGACATGTTGCACCTCTCAGAACTGATCGGCAAGATACGTGACGGCTACGATCTCGCGACAGGATCGCGCATGATGCCCGGGAGCGATGCTGTGCGGTCGGCAAAACGCGGGTTTGCAAGCAGTGGATTTAATTTTCTGGTGCGGACGCTTCTTAGATCAAAATTATACGATCACCAGTGTGGATTCAAAGCGTTCAGGCGGGATCCCCTCTTTGATCTACTGGATCAGGTGAAGGATGAGCACTGGTTCTGGGATACTGAGATTCTGGTTCGGGCACAGCGATCCGGCTACCGGGTGGCAGAGTTTCCTGTGAGGTGGAGGCCCGGGAGCGCGACCAAAGTCGATCTGAAGCGGGATGTGGTCGGGATGGGTGGAGCGATTCTTCGATTGCGGCGGGAGCTTGGATCTAATGCAGGTAACAAAGCGTAAGATCATACTGACCTCGATCCTTGCGATCCTGATCTTGTTTTTG
>QMVM01000004.1 GCA_003661105.1 Methanosarcinales archaeon
CAGCACGGCAGCCGCTCACATCGGCGGCATCATCGAATGGGCGGATGCGATCTATGGTGCGATCACCGTGTCCGCCCACCAAGTAGTCATTCTGATATCGGAGACCTATTCCCCATACGCCGTGCCCCCCTCCCGATTCACTCATCATTCAAAGTAAGAGAAGAGTTCCTTCTCATCATCGCCTGAAAACTTATAAAAATCTCTTTTCTTCAACAAAGAGACTATTTCAGTCAGTTCCCTCTTCCGAAGTATTCCTTTCACGATACACGCTTCCAGAAAGGTCAGAAGATCATACACATGCCCCACCCCTTCATTCGCTGCTGTTCTTCCAAGATACTTATCATCGCTCAATAGAACTTGTTTTCTTATTTTCGCAACTGCTATGCACTCAGAATCAGCAATACTCAACCCATACTCATTTTTTAACGTATATGCATACTGCAACTCTTTTGAACTGAGAGGCACAACAAGAACAAACTTCCCCTCATCCGCCTTCTCGAAATACAGAACTTCTTTGATACTTCTGGCGAATTTAGCCCACCCTACCCGCTCCACCTCGTCAGCAACGGAAGGAACAACAACTATATCATCAAAAAATTCACGAAGCAAATCCAATTCATCTATCTTTGCAAGAGAGCTCAAAACACAGGTATCGACGACGACCATTACACCATCCCTGAAAGCTCACTCGCCGCAGTTCTCCTATCTTTCGTAAAACCCCTCTTTATCCCAACACCTTCCTCTACTAAAACTCGTTTTATCTCTTCCATATCCAATCCCGCAAGCTCAGCAGCTTTTGAGATTGATATCTCTTCTTTTTTGTAGAGTTCAATGACCGATGCGATTTTCATATCTTTTCTGAGCTCAAAGAAAGCACTTATCGCATCTTCGACAAATTCCGCCTTGTTCGGATAGTAACCCCCCTCTATAAGAGCATTGACCTGCTTTACTACGATGTTTGCTTCCATTGTCATCACTATATGAAACATTATTATAGCACCCATAATAAACCCTTTCGCCTCAGCAATATCCCCCGTCACAAATCCCGAAGCGAAAAAAAGAAGACCGGCGGCGCGGGCAAGCACCGCCAACACAATTTGGCACAATTTGGCACGATCGGCACGATCAGCACTACATGAAAAACCTTCCCGCGAATACCAGCAATTCGCGAATGTCTATAAGTATGATGAACCCGATTATCACATAATAACCCATGACAGCGAAAACGATACCAGAGATCAACGAACGGATCCGGGATGGCAGCGTCTGCGTCCTCACGGCAGAGGAGATGACCGAGTACATACATGAGCACGGCGCAGGAAAAGCGGCGCAGGAGGTCGATGTGGTCACGACTGGCACATTCGGGGCGATGTGTTCATCAGGCGTATTCTTAAATTTCGGGCACTCCGATCCGCCGATCCGGATGCAGCGCGTACACTTAAATGGCGTCGAGGCGTATTCTGGCGTAGCCGCGGTCGATGCATATCTCGGCGCAACACAGCCGTCTGATTCGGACGAATCTTATGGCGGCGGGCATGTAATCGAGGATCTGATCGCAGGGCGGGAGATCGATGTACATGCCGAATCATCCGGAACTGACTGCTATCCGCGCAAGATACTGGATACCAGCATCACGATTAATGATCTGAATCAGGCAGTGATGCTAAACCCGCGAAACGCGTATCAGCGGTACGCTGCCGCAACAAACTCGACAAAGCGCACCCTGTACACATACATGGGAACGCTCCTTCCGGGATTTGGCAATGTCTCATACTCAGGTGCAGGCGTACTCTCCCCAATCTCCAATGATCCGGAGTTCAGGACGATCGGCATCGGCACAAGGATATTTTTGGGGGGTGCGAAGGGGCACGTGGTCGGTAGCGGAACCCAGCATGATCCTGATAATAGTTTCTCTACACTGATGCTCTCAGGAGATCTCAAGGAGATGGATACGCGATACATACGCGGCGCTGTCTTTCGCGGATACGGGATCAGTATGTATGTTGGGATCGGCGTCCCGATACCAATCCTGAATGAGGAGATCGCAGCCGCAACAGGGATTAGCGACACCGAAATCAGAACGAATATCCTGGACTACGGGGTATCAGGACATCCCACTGTGCAAGAGGTAACTTATGAGGAGTTGAGGTCCGGAATCGTTGACATTGATGGAAAGGAGGTTCGGACTTCCCCGCTTTCGAGTTTTCATATCGCACGGACGATCGCGGATGAACTCAAAGCGTGGATCAGGGACGGCGAGTTCTTCGTGAACGGTCCTTGCGAACAGCTGCAAAGACGCGGCACAGTAAAGCCGATGCGAGAGGTTCAGGGGCAACTGCTGGTGCGGGATGCGATGTCTGAATGTGTGCGCACCGTCAGCGTACATGTAGAGATTAAAGAGGCGGCTGAACTGATCATCGAGGGCAAATTCAATCACCTACCAGTACTATCAGAGGACGGAGTCCTTGTCGGAATCGTCACCTCGTGGGATATCTCAAAAGCAGTGGCACGCGGGTACACCGGCACCGTCGGGAGCGCAATGACCGGGCGCGTGGTCACAAGCAGCCCTGATGAGTTTGTCGAGATTGCAGTCAGGAAGATGGAACGGCACAAAATTTCAGCGCTTCCGGTGATCGATTCGAACCGGAAGGTCATCGGGATGGTCACGAGCGGGGACCTTAACAAACTGCTGGTGCGGAGATGATGAATGAGGGGATCATCTTTGTGGTGCTATGACGTGTTTTGAAGATGAGACCAGCCTCCTAACCCTTATCTGCGCCTACCCGATAATCTTATAATGATGCGGAACTTGTGTGATGTTGGGTGATTCCCAAATGGTCAGTGTAAATAAATATGGATACCGGGCATTCAAGGAGATGCTTGATTGCGCAGAGGAACTCGATATTGGCGTATCAGAGTTAAAGAACGGAGCAACCATCGTCGACGCTGGCGTGGATGCGGCAGGCGGATACGGTGCTGGCATGTATCTCTCAAGGTTATGCCTTGCAGACCTTGCAGACCTCAAGTACATACCATACCAACTGGGCGACTACACAGTCCCTGGCATTCAGGTTGCAATCGATGATCCGGTCACCGCATGTATGGCATCGCAGTACGCGGGCTGGAGAATTATTGTTGGAAAGTACTTTGCAATGGGCTCCGGACCTGCGCGTGCGCTTTCGCTGGATCCCAAGGAACTCTATGATGAGATAGGATACAAGGATTCTTCGGACAAGGCGATCCTCGTACTCGAAGCGAGCGAACTTCCGGATGAAGAGGTCACCGACATGATCGCCAAGAAATGCGGCGTCGATCCAAAAGAACTCTACATCGCGGTTGCGCCAACCTCTTCGATTGCAGGATCCGTGCAGATCTCCGCGAGAATCGTTGAAACAGGGATACACAAGATGCATGATCTTGGATTCGACATCACAACGATCAGGAACGGATTTGGCATAATCCCGATCTCGCCGGTCGTTGGAGATGACACCAAATGCATGGGCTCGACCAACGACTGCATCATATACTGCGGCAAGACGTACTACACCGTCGATTATCCGGATATCGATGAACTCACCGACTACGTGAAGAAGGTGCCATCAGAGACGTCCAGAGACTACGGAAAGCCATTCTTCGACACGTTCAAGGCGGCTGGCTTCGACTTCTTCAAGGTCGATGGTGCGATGTTTGCGCCTGCTGAGATCACTGTTAACGATCTCAAGAGCAAGAAGACGATTGCATGTGGTACTGCCAACCCGGACATTCTGATACAGTCATTCGGCATAAGTAAAGTATAGATTGCCCGGAATACTTCGGGAATCTTTTTTCTTTTTTGGATTCTTTGTAACTGCTCGAGATCTGTTGATCAGACTCTTGAATCGTGATCCTCTGTTTTTTTGCAACTTTCAGCAGTTGCATGATTGGTCTCGAAGTTAGCTTCGAATATGCCTCTGGGGTCCCCGGTCCAGCACCCGGGTATGTTGGCAGCCCACCCCAAAAACATTATATATTATAGAACCCAAAACAAATGACTGGGAGTAATAGCAGGGAGAGCGGTTCATGGGACAAGTTGGTACAGTGGATGATGCCTCCGGGCATCCGGACTCGAATGGTACAACGATGACCGCACCATACAAGATCTCGATCTCGATCCTCTTTGGGTTGCTCGGTTTTGTCCTTAACTTTCATACCATCAATTTTCCTTTCCCGCCCTACATCGCGGTTGTCCTTATAGGGCTCCTGTTTCCGATGCTTATAACCCTCGCGTGGGGGTGGAGATACGGACTACTATCGGCTTTAGCAGGTGGCTGCCAGGCGATGTGGTGGCTATGGGGCCCCAGCAATGGTTATGCCATATTCGTTGTCGTGCCTCCATTCACGTTATGGGTGCTGTGGCATGGATTCTTTGCGGATATGCGCAATAGGCGGGGAGGGCACGACTGGTGGCTAAGTGCGTACGTGGTAGAGATTCCATTCCGGATACTCAGCACAATAAGCCTATACACTCTGGCAAGGTGGGCTATATCGCTTAACCCGCCTCCATGGGGCTGGGCTTCCGGTGCAAGCAGTACAATCCCGATGGATTTTAGCACCTTTGTGGTTATCAAGCAGTTTGTGATTGCGTATATACTCCTATTGCTGGCGGATGTGTTATTGAATCTTGGATCCATCCGAAGATTCTTTAGATTGGAGGAGAAGAGTGACCAGACCAACACCAGCTATATTATAAGTGCCGCCCTCTTATTCGGGGGGTTTTTCTGGTTTATCGACAGCGTTGTTGGTTCTTTGATATTTTACAATGAGAGTTCTTTTTTTGATCTGCTTGCGCTGGATATCCCTCCCTACGTACTTTATGTGAGAACTGCCTTTATTCTTGCTTGCCTGGTGGGGGGGCTGGTGGCGTCAGGATTCTTGCGCAAGCAGCGTGAGAGCGAAGAGGCACTTCTGAAGAGTGAGGGGCAATACAAGCATGTGTATTCTATGCTCAGGTTGATGTGCGACAATCTGCCGGACCTTATATGGACAAAAGATTTGGAGGGTAAGTTTATCTTTGTGAATACGGCTTGTTGTGAAAAGTTGCTCAATGTCAGGGATACGGATGAGCCGATTGGTAAAACAGACGCATATTTTGCCAGCAGGGAAAAGGAGACTCATCTGGAAAACCCTGACTATCATACATTCGGAGAGCTGTGTGCGGGTTCCGATTTAGTGGTTTTGGAGACGAAAAAACCACAAAGATTCGATGAGTTTGGTAATGTCAAGGGAGAATTTCTCTACCTTGATGTTTACAAGGCGCCGTTTTGGGATGAACATGGCAACATAATCGGAACGGTCGGCTGTGCAAGGGATGTAACAAGAGAGAAGGAGATCGAAAAAGCTCGCAGACGTGCAGAGAGGGAGCTTACGCAAACCGTAGCCGACTTGAAGCGTTCCAATGCCGAACTCGAGCAGTTCGCGTACGTTGCGTCCCATGACCTGCAGGAGCCGCTTCGCATGGTCTCTGGTTACATGCAGCTTATGAAGCGGCGATATGGGGGCAAACTCGACTCCGATGCCGATGATTTCATCGACTTTGCTGTGGACGGCGCGAACCGGATGCAGACGTTAATTGGTGACCTGCTCGCATTCTCGCATGTCGGCATGCGTGGCGATCCGCTCACACCGACTGACTGCGAGACACTCCTTTCACAGACATTTTCTGACCTGAAAGTATCCATTGAGGATAGTGGTGCAGTGATTACGCGTGACACCCTCCCGACAGTGATGGCGGATGGCTCGCAACTGGCTCAGGTCTTCCAGAACCTGATCGGCAACGCGATCAAGTTTCGGGGCGAGGCGCCGCCGCGTGTTCACATCGCAGCGGAGCAGAAAGAGGAGGGTGGGGCGGAGTGGGTCTTCTCAGTTGCGGACAACGGAATCGGGATCGACCCGGAATACTTCGAGCGCATCTTTGTGATATTCCAGCGTCTGCACGGCAGGGACGAATACTCGGGAACTGGCATCGGTCTTGCCATCTGCAAGAAGATTGTGGGGCGGCACGGTGGCAGGATGTGGGTTGAGTCAGAGCCAGGACAGGGGGCGACGTTTTACTTTACGATTCCCGCAAAAGGAAGGGGGCAGAGATGAGTACATGGCGTAAGTCCGTAGCAATTTTTAGCATCTTTCTGCTTCTTGCCCTCGCTCTATGCAGTCAGCTTTCGTATGCACAGGAAGAGCCGGCAAAGCGAGTGCTTGTGCTGAATTCGTATCACAAAGGTTTTGCTCAGACCGACGCTATTGTAAAAGGGGTAGAATCAGTCTTAAAACCCGAAGAAAACGACATTGAGCTCAGGACAGAATATATGGATTCAAAATCCACAAAATACGATAGTTCGTACAAAGAGAAATTATATGAGTTGTATAAGTATAAATACGGCAACCAAACATTTGATCTGATTATATCTTCTGATGATAACGCATTCAATTTTCTCCGTGAGTACCACCAGGATCTGTTTCCAGGTACGCCAGTGGTGTTCTGCGGCGTAAATAATCTCAAAGCTCCTACTCTTATAGATCCGGAAGAATTTACAGGGATTATTGAGCTTCAGTCGATAAAAGAAACGATAGACATTGGTTTAAAATTGCATCCGGAGACTGAGCAGATAGTCTTTGTTGTTGACAACACACCTACCGGGGAATATCTCTGGGGCCAGATACAGGAGAATTTCAAATATTACGAGGATATCAGGATGACCCGTCTTGATGAAAGTTTATCCCTGGAGCAGATAGAGGAAGAGGTAAGCAAATTATCCGATGATACCATAGTGCTTTTCGGGACATACAATCACGATAAGTCGGGGAGGTATTACGCATACGGAGAAGCTGCTCTGTGCGTATCCGGCGCAAGTGCACGGCCAATGTATGGCTATTCTGCCCAGGTTTTGCCTTATGGTATCGTTGGTGGTAAACTGTTTGGCGGTTTTTATCATGGTCAGGTTGCAGCAAAGATGGCAAAGCGCATCCTTGCAGGGGAAGCGGTGCGGGACATTCCTGTGATAACAGAGCCGCAGACCCAAAACATGTTTGACTACAACCAGATGCAGCGGTGGGGTATCAAGGAGTCTGACCTGCCCGAAGACAGCATTATCGTCAATAAACCTTATTCGGTCTATGAAGTGAACAAAGGGTTGATCTGGAGTGCAATTGTATTTATACTCTTTCAGGTGTTGGTCATCATCGCCCTTCTTGTGAACCGGTCAAGGCGCAAGGCTGCGGAGGATGAACTCAGGGAGAGCGAGGATCGGTTCCGGACGATTTTTGATTCGATCAACGATGCGGTCTTTATCCATGACACAGAGACCGGAGCGATCCTTAACGTCAACAATACAGCATGTGGCATGTATGGATATACCCGCGAGGAACTCCAAAGACTCGGTGTACAGGCCCTAAGCATGGGCGAAGCACCGTACAGTCAGGCAGACGCGGTCGAATGGATAAAGAAAGCATCAGCAGGGCAACCACAGGTCTTTGAATGGAGGGCTAAGCACAGATCCGGGCGTCTGTTCTGGGAGGAAGTGAGCATGAGGGGCGCTGTCATTGGGGGGTGTGAACGTGTGCTGGTGGTTGTGCGTGACATCACAGAGCGCAAGCATCTGGTGGAGCAAATGGCGCACCTCAACCTTGTGCTTCGTGCGATACGGAACGTTAACCAGCTTATCACAAAGGAAAAAGACCGGGACAAACTGCTTCAAGGCACTTGTGATAATCTTATTGAGGCACGCGGCTACCATAACGCATGGATCGCTCTGCTGGATGAGTCCGGACGGCTTGTAACGACCGCCGAAGCAGGATTGGGCGGGGCATTTGAGCTTATGGTGAAACGGCTGGAGCAGGGGGAGTTGACCGGATGCGTACAAAAGGCACTCATACAATCCGGGGTAATCGTGATAGATGATCCTGCTGCCACCTGCACGGATTGCCCCCTTGTAGACCAGTATGATGGCAAGAGCGTAAAGGCCATCCGGTTGGAACACGGGAACCGGGTTTATGGTCTGCTTTCGGTTGCGGTCTCTGCAGATATTGCTGTAGATGAGGAAGAGAAGTCCTTATTTTCCGAAGTAGCCGGAGATCTTGCTTTTGCCCTATATGCAATCGAACTCGATGAGAAGCGCAAGCGTGCCGAAGATGCGCTCCGGGAAAGCGAAGAGCGTCTCAGGGTAAGACTCGATTACATCCTATCGCCTGATAAATCAGTTAAAGATGTTTCTTTGACCGATTTAATTGATTTGGAAGACCTCCAGCAGATCCAGGATGCTTTTGCCGCTGCAAATGACGTAGCATCCATCATCTCGGATATCAGTGGTGAGCCAATCACAAAAGCAAGCAATTTCTGCGGTGTGTGCGAGATCATCAGGAGCACGGAAAAGGGAGATATGAACTGCGTAAAGTCTGATAAGATTCTTGGGGGGAAAGCAAAGGCACTTATGAAGCCAACTTATGAAAAATGTCTTAGCTGTGGTTTTGTCGATGCCAGCGCTCCAATAATTGTTGGAGGTAAGCACATTGCAAACTGGCTGGTCGGTCAGAGCAATGCGATGGGCGTCGATAAGAACAGAATTGAAACGTATGCAAAGGAAATTGGTGCTGATACGGGTGAAATGCTGGATGCTTTCGGAAAGATGCCTGAGATGTCGCTTGCAAAGTTCGAAGAAGTGCTTGATTTGTTATGGCTCATCGCGAAAAAACTCTCTGCTCTTGCACACAACAATTTAGTATTAGCTAAGGACGTTACCGAGCGCAAGCGTGCCGAAGATGCGCTGCGCAAGAGCGTTTTGGAGCTTAAGCGTTCCAATGCCGAACTCGAGCAGTTCGCACACATTGCGTCCCATGACCTGCAAGAACCGCTTCGCATGGTATCAAGCTATATGGAGCTTATGAAGCGGCGATATGAGGGCAAACTCGATTCTGATGCCGACGAGTTCATCGGCTTTGCTGTGGACGGCGCGAACCGGATGAAGACGTTAATTGGTGACCTGCTTGCGTTCTCGCGTGTCGGCATGCGTGGCAAGCCGCTCACACCGACCGACTGTGAGACTCTCCTTTTACAGACACTCACCAACCTGAAAATATCCATTGAGGATAGTGGTGCAGTGATTACGCATGACACCCTTCCGACAGTGATGGCGGATGACTCGCAACTGGCTCAGGTGTTTCAGAACCTGATCGGTAACGCAATCAAGTTTCGGGGCGAGACGCCGCCGCGTATTCACATCGCAGCAGAGCGGAACGATGGTGAATGGCTCTTCTCGGTGGCTGATAATGGCATCGGGATCGCGCCTGAATACTTCGACCGCATCTTTGTAATATTCCAGCGTCTGCACGGGAGGGATGAGTATTCCGGAACCGGGATCGGTCTTGCGGTTTGTAAGAAGATCGTGGAGCGGCACAGCGGCAGGATGTGGGTGGAATCAGAGTCAGGACGGGGCTCGACGTTCTACTTCACAATTCCTGCAACAGGAGGGGGGCAACGGTGAGTGCGCGAGGTAAGTTCATAGTAATTTTCAGCATCTCCATGCTTCTTACCCTCTCTTTATACGGTCAGCTTTCGTGTGCGCAGGAAGAGCCGGCAAAGCGTGTGCTTGTGTTGAATTCGTATCATAAGGGGTTTCTCTGGACTGACGACACTGTAGAAGGGATTGAGTCAGTCCTGGGATCTGAAGAAAATGATATCGGGCTCACGATAGAATATATGGATACCAAATCCATAAAATACGATGCCCGGTACAAAGAGAAATTGTATGACTTGTATAAATATAAGTACGGCAACCAAACATCTGACCTGATCATATCTACCGATGATAATGCATTTGATTTTCTTAGCGAGTATCATGAAGATATATTTCCGGAAACACCGGTAGTCTTCTGCGGGGTACATAATCTTGAGGCGCCCAATCTTATAGACCGAGATGTATTTACAGGGGTTATCGAGCTTCCGGCTGTAAAAGATACGGTAGACATTGCTTTGAGCCTGCATCCTGAGACCCGGGAAATTGTCTTTGTTATTGACAGCACACCTACCGGAACACAGATCCGGAGCCAGATACAGGAGCTATCCAAATATCATGAAAATGTTCGGATGACCTGTATTGGTGACAGTTTATCCATGGCACAGGTAGAGGATACCGTAAACCGATTATCTGATGGGGCCATAGTGATTTTCGGACCATTTAATCGAGATGGATCCGGAAAATATTACTCTTCTGACGAAGCAGCCTCACAGGTGTGCCAGGCAAGTGTGCGACCGGTATACGGGTATTCTGACCAGGTCTTGTCTCATGGTATCGTCGGGGGTGAACTGATTGGCGGCGTTTATCACGGTCAGGTCGCAGCAACGGTGGCAAAGCGCATCATGGCAGGGGAAGCTGTGCGGGACATTCCTGTGATAACAGAGCCGCAGACCCAATCCATGTTTGACTACAATCAGATGCAACGGTGGGATATCAAGGAGTCTGACCTGCCCGAAGGCAGTATTATTGTCAATAAACCTCATTCATTCTATGAAGCGAATAAATGGCTGATCTTGAGCATAATTGCTTTTATGATCGTTCAAACGCTGATCATCGTTGCTCTTGTTGTGAACCGGTCAAGGCGCAAGGCTGCGGAGAAAGAGCTTAAGGAGAGTGAGGATCGGTTCCGGATGATTTTTGATTCGATCAATGATGCAGTCTTCACCCAGAACATAGAGACCGGGGCGATCATCAACGTCAACAACACGACGTGTGACATGTTTGGATATACCCGCGAGGAACTTCGCAAACAGAGCGTGCAAACCATAAGCGCGGGTGAAGCGCCGTACACCCGAAAAGACGCTATCGGGCGGATAAAGAAGGCAGTATCAGGGGAACCACAGCTCTTTGAATGGAGGGTGAAGCACATATCCGGACGTCTGTTCTGGGTAGACGTGAGTATGAAAAGAGCGGTCGTTGGGAAGCATGAACGTATACTGGTGGTTATGCGTGATATTACAGAGCGCAAGCATCTGGAGGCGCGGATGATACATCTCAACCTTGTATTGCATGCCATCAGAAGCGTCAGCCAACTCGTTGTAAAGGAAAATGACCGGGACAGGTTGCTTCAGCGCGCTTGCGACAACCTTATCGAGACTCGCGGTTATCACAATGCATGGATTGCTCTGCTGGATAAATCCGGGACTCTTGTAACGACTGCCGAAGCGGGATTGGGTGAGGCGTTCGTGCCCATGGTGAAACGGCTGGAGCAGGGGGAGTTGATCGAATGCGGGCAGAAGGCGCTTTTGCAATCAGGGGTTGTAGTGATAGATGATCCGATTTCTGCCTGCAGTGGTTGTCCTCTGGCAGAAAGATATGAAGACAGAAGGGCGATGACCATCCGGCTGGAACACGGAGGGACGGTTTATGGTCTCTTTTCTGTCGCGGTCCCTGCAAAACTTGCTGCGGACATGGAAGAGCAGGCATTGTTTAAGGAGGTCGCCGGAGACATTGCTTTTGCCCTGCACAATCTCAAACAGGAGGCGGAGCGGGGGCGCGTGAAATGTGCGCTGACAGAAAGCGAGAAAAAGCTCTCGCAGATAGTCAATGGAAGTTCGACGCCGATCTTTGTGATCGACAGGACGCACACAGTCACACACTGGAATAAGGCGTGTGAGAACCTGACCGGCGTTTCTGCAGAGGAGATGGTGGGGACCGGAAGACAATGGTCACCTTTCTATTCTACGGAGAGACCTGTTCTGGCAGATGTTATAGTGGATGAATTGACAGAGGAAGAGATAGCCGGATACTACGGCGGCAAGTTCCGAAAATCGGCTCTTATTGATGGGGCTTACGAGGTTGAAGATTTCTTCCCCGGGTTTGGCGATAAATGGCTTTTTTTCACTGCTGCGCCACTAAGGAACGCCAAAGGTAATGTGACCGGGGCGATAGAGTCCCTGCAGGATATCACAGAACGCAAACGGGCGGAGGAAGCGCTGCGTGAGAGCGAGGAGAAGTACCGGGTACTGTTTGAAACCGCTAAGGATGCTATATTCCTGAGTGATGAGACTGGAAGGTTTATCGATGTCAATTCCGCGGCTTGTGAATCACTTGGCTACGACAGGGAAGAACTGTTAAAAATGAGCAACAAAGAGGTTGACGTAGACCCGAGAGGATGTGGGGCGTTTATGAAAGTTCGGGATGGGCTGGCGAAAGAAACGGTCTTTGAGGTGAACCAGAAGAGGAAAGATGGGACGCTCGTACCTGTGGAGATCTCAGGAAAGGTCATAGATTGTGATGGCAGTAGAATCTTCATGGCGATTGCCCGTGACATCACTGATCGCAAACGGGCAGAGAAAAGATTGAAGCGAGTCATGGCGGACATGAAACGCTCAAATACGGATCTGGAGCAGTTTGCCTACGTAGTATCTCATGACCTGCAGGAGCCGCTACGCATGGTCTCTTCTTATGTGCAGCTTTTATCGAAGCGTTACAAGGGCAAACTCGACTCTGATGCCGACGATTTTATCGGTTTTGCCGCGGACGGGGCAAGCCGGATGCATACGCTGATCCGGGACCTGCTCAAATACTCGCGTGTTGGCACGCGAGGCAAGCCGCCCACACCGGTTGATTGCGAAGATGCGCTTAACCATGCGCTCGCCAACCTGAAGCTGGCTATAGAAGATAGCGGCGCAGTGGTGACCCATGATCCGTTACCGACGGTTGCGGCTGATTCCTCGCAGCTTGTGGAGCTCTTCCAGAACCTGATCGGAAACGCAATCAAGTTTAAGGGCGAGGGGCATGTGCGTGTTCATGTCGCTGTAGAGCCAAAAGAAGACAAATGGCTCTTCTCGGTCGCGGACAACGGAATCGGGATATCCCCTGAATACTTCGATCGCATCTTTGTGATATTCCAGCGTCTGCACGGGAGGGATGAGTATGAAGGCACCGGAATCGGTCTTGCTGTCTGTAAGAAGATTGTGGAGCGGCACGGCGGAAGGATGTGGGTTGAATCAGAGATAGGAAGAGGTTCGACATTTTATTTCACGATCCCCTCAAAAGCGACAGGTGAGCAGTTATGAACGACACAGTAAAGAGAGAGAGGCAGAGTGTGCAGATACGAGAGGAACGCGACAATCAGAATCTGATATTTGAGAGCATGGTTGACGGCGTGTACATGGTCTCGAAAGACCACAAACTGGAGTTTATGAACCGGGTTTTGCGGGAGAAGTTTGGAGATCGGGTAGGCGGCATCTGTTATGAAACGTTTCACGGGAGGCAGGTTCCATGCCCATTGTGCAAACTCTCAAAGGTGCTTGACGGAAAGACCGTGCAGTGGGAGTGGCATTCCCGGAGGACAGATGAGATTTACGACCTCGTTGAGACGCCTCTAACGAATGCAGACGGAACCACATCGAAACTGACGATATTTCGGGATATCACCGAGCGTAAACGGTGGGAGGCAGAGAAAGTACAGGAAGAGCAACTGCGGCTGCAACTTCTCGATGAACTGGAGAGATCGAACAATGAATTAATGGACTTCGCGTACATCGTTTCGCATGACTTAAAAGCACCTCTCCGCGCCATCACTTCGCTGGCTGAATGGCTGGCAGCCGATTATGGTGATAAACTGGACGAGGACGGAAGAGAGCAACTGGAACTGCTCAAGAATAGAACGAGAAGGATGCACAACTTAATCGAGAGCATCCTTACGTATTCAAGGATCGGGCGGTCGAACGAAGAGAAAGAGGATGTGGATCTGAACACTCTCGTATCCGAAGTGATAGCTCTGATCGATCCGCCTGAAGATATAACGATTGAGGTGGTGGGTGAACTGCCAACGATCCCGTTTGAAAGGACGCGGATGGAACAGATATTCCAGAATCTTATCAGAAACGCTGCTTTGTATATGGACAAGCCCGAAGGGCTGATAATAATCTCGTGCAGCGAGGACGATGACAATGGCGATAGCAACTGGAGGTTCTCTGTTGCCGACAACGGACCCGGAATAGATGAAAAGTATTATAAGAAGATATTCCAGATATTTCAAACACTAAGACCGCGTGACGAGATCGAGAGTACAGGGGTAGGACTTACGATTGTAAGGAAAATTGTCAGGATGCATGGGGGGGAGATAACAGTGGAATCGAAATTGGGAGATGGAAGTACATTTCACTTTACCATCCCGAAGAAGGGTCACAGAGGGGGCGGTGTATCATAAATAAGAATCTTGAGATCATGCTGGTTGAAGACGACACAGTGGACGTGATGACAGTCAAGCGGGCTCTTAAGGAGATTAATGTCACAAATCGCTTGATCGTTGCTTCCGATGGTGAGGAGGCACTTTCGTACCTGATGGACGAGATGAATAAGAGACCCGGGATCATCCTTTTAGACTTGAATATGCCAAGGATGAGTGGCATAGAGTTTCTGGTGGCAGCGAAGAAGAATGGGGTACTGAAGAGTATCCCGGTCGTCGTGTTGACGACATCAAGAGAGGAGCAGGATAAGGTGGACAGTTTCGGTCTCGGTGTTGCCGGATATATGGTCAAACCGGTCAGTTATGCCCAGTTTGTGGAAGTGATGAAGACTATAAACCTGTACTGGACTCTTTCAGAGTTACCGGAGGGATGATTCGATGGAACAATACAATATTATGCTGGTGGAGGACGACCGGGTGGACCGGATGGCTTTTGACCGATCTGTCAAGGAAAATGGCAGTCTGCACGATTACACGGTAGCAAACTCGGTTGCGGAAGCAAAGACGATACTCAATTCTACGGGATTCGACGCTGTGATTGCGGATTATAGGCTTGGGGACGGAACAGTATTCGATATCTTCGAGATGGGCGTGGATGCACCCATTATAGTGGTCACCGGCGCAGGGGATGAGGAGACGGCAGCAAGAGCGATGAGGGTAGGTGCTTATGATTACCTGATAAAAGATCCTGACAACAAGTACCTGACCGTCCTGCCAACTACTGTTGAGAACGTGGTCAAACGGTGGAAGTCAGAGAAAGAACTTAGACAGTACCAATCCATGGTGGAGTGCGCACATGACGTTATCTTCTTCAAGGACTTAAACAGCAGGTATGCAATCGTCAACGATAAAACGGCTGAGTGTTTCGGATTGGCTCGCGAAGAGGTCGTCGGAAAGGATGATTTCGAACTGATGCCGGATATGGAAGAGGCAGCGAGGAATATAGAAGATGACAGAGTGGTCTTTACGGCTGGCAAGCCAAAGGAGATCACTAAACGCATGACAACCGCGGATGGGACTCCATACTGGTTTCAGGCGATCAAGGTTCCTTACTTCGATGATGACGGGAGGATAACAGGTCTCGTCGGCATCGCTCGCAACATCACCGATTGTAAACATGCGGAAGACCGGATCAAAGCGGCACTGAGAGAGAAAGAGGTGGTGCTTATGGAGATGCATTACAGAGTAAAAAACGATCTTCAGGTGGTCTCAAGCCTGCTAAATATGCAGGCAGGACTTGCCAGTGGTGGGGATGCGGCTGCTATGCTCTCCGAGTCCAGGGATCGGGTAAATACGATGGTTCTCATGCATACCCAGTTATACGAGAGTGGAAATTTGGTAGAGGTGAATATGAAGGAGTTTCTGGAGGGGCTTGCAAGGCAGTCGTTCCAGAGTTATCCGGTCACTGATACGAGGATCACACATACCACCCATATAACCGATTATCCGCTTCCGGTGTCTACTGCGGTATATGTAGGGCTGATTCTAAACGAACTGCTCTCAAACGTTTTCAAACATGCTTTTGCCGGACGGACTGAAGGGGGGGTCAGGGTCGGTTTCGATGTAACTGAAGAAAGGAAAGCAAGTCTGACTGTAAGCGATGA
The DNA here is from genome assembly GCA_003661105.1 of Methanosarcinales archaeon. Taxonomy (GTDB): domain Archaea; phylum Halobacteriota; class Methanosarcinia; order Methanosarcinales; family Methanogasteraceae; genus Methanogaster_A. The sequence goes on from QMVM01000004.1 coordinate 15,849, forward strand.
CGGTGTTGGACTGCCCGCCGGATTTGATATTGATACAACCGGATCGCTTGGTCTGCATCTTGTAAAGATTCTTGCAAAAGACCAGTTGCAGGGAGACCTTGCAGTCACCTGCACGGAAGGGACGACGTTTTTGATAACGTTTGGGACAGAGGGAGATTATGAGGGGGTAAACAATCATGGAAACGATATGTAAGGCTGTTGAGGTTCTGCTGGTGGAGGATAACCCGGGCGATGTGCGACTGACACAGGAGGTGCTCAGGGACGGTAAGGTACGAAACAACATGCATGTGGCGAAGGATGGTGTGGATGCGATCTCATTCCTGCAGCAAACCGGAGAGTATGCCGGTGCGCCCCGACCGGACATCATCCTGCTTGATCTGAACCTGCCAAAGAAGGATGGCAGGGAGGTGCTCGCAGATATCAAAGCCGATCCCGACTTGAAGAAGATTCCGGTAGTGGTCTTGACCACATCGAGTGCGGAACAGGACATCTTCAAATCTTATGACTTACACGCGAACTGCTACATCACAAAACCGGTTGACCTCGACCAGTTCATCAGGGTGATAAGATCGATCGAGGATTTCTGGCTAACGATAGTGAAACTGCCGCGGGGTGGGGAGGATGGTAGATAAGCAGATTAAGGTGCTGCTGATCGAGGACAACCCCGGAGATGTCCGCCTGATAGAGGAGATGCTCTCAGACTCCGGGGTTGACGGAACTCGCTTCGATGTGGAGAATGCCTGCCGGCTCACAGAAGGGCTAACGCGCATCCGGAAAGGCGGGATCGATGCGGTTCTGCTCGATCTCGGACTGCCGGACAGTTCCGGGCTTGGTACATTTGAGAAGGTGTATGAGCAGGCGCCGGAAGTGCCGGTCGTGATGCTCACAGGTCGTGCTGATATGGAGCTGGCTCTTGAAGGCATGCGCATGGGTGCACAGGACTATCTGGTCAAGGGCAGGGTGGATGGTGATCTGCTGGCACGCACACTACGCTACGCAATCGAGCGGATGACGGCAGAGGCACGCATCAAGCATCTGAATAGCGTCCTTAAGGCGATCAGAAATGTCAACCAGTTGATTGTGACAGAGACAAAGAGCGACAGCCTCCTCAGGAAATCCTGTGACGCGCTTGTGGATGCACGGGACTATGATGCTGCATGGCTCGGTTTATTGGAGGATGGCGAAAGATTTGCCACTGTTATAGGTTCGGGTTTTCCGGATGACGTCTCGCGTTTCAGCAAGCATGTAATAAGTGGCGATCATCCTCCTTGCATCAGAGATGCACTGCAGAAGGGAGAGATGGTTCTGGTTCTGGATAAATCAAGAGAGTGTGGAGACTGCTTCTTCAAAGACGCGTGTCGCGGAAAGGAGGCTGCGATCATCCGTGTCGAGTACGCGGACAGGTTCTTCGGACTGCTCGCCGTACTACTTGCGTCCGGTGTCGCAGTAGACAACGAGGAGAAAGGACTTCTTGCAGAGGTGGCTTCTGATATGGGGATTGCTCTTCACAACAGGGAGCTGGCAGATGCACGTAAAGTTGCTGAGGAAGCATTGCTGGAGAGCGAAGAACGATTTAGGATGATGTTTGAGAATATGGGGGATGCCGTAGTAGTCTATGATGCAGTCGATTGTGGAAACGATTTCATCTTCAAGGATTTCAACCGAGCTGCAGAGAAGATAGAGCGCATACAAAGAGAAGACCTGATCGGTAAAAGTGTGCTCGATGTATTCCGGGGGGTCGCGGATTTCGGACTCTTTGATGTCTTCCAAAGGGTATGGCAGACAGGAGAACCGGAGCATCTCCCGACCTCTATTTACAAGGATGGGACGACCACTGGATGGAAAGAGAACTATGTTTACAAGCTACCATCCGGTGAAATCGTTGCGATTTATGAAGATGTCACCGAGCGCAAAGCTGCTGAGGAAGCTCTTCTGGAGAGTGAGAAGAGGTTACAGTTGATTGCAGAGAATATGCCGGTCATGCTGGACGCATTCGATGATAAAGGAAACATCATAGTATGGAACTCCGAATGCGAAAACGTGACCGGTTTTAACTCAAGGGAAATTATTAATAACCCGAAAGCCAGCAAAATGCTTTACCCTGATGACGATTACGAGAACTATATCCACTCGAAGCTTATGGGGTACGGGGGTAACTTCCGGAATCTGGAATGGGACATCACCTGCAAAGACGGTAGTACAAGGACGATACTATGGTCGAATATGTCTGATAAGTATCCCATACCTGGCTGGCATTCGTGGGCGATCGGGACAGACATCACAGAGCGCAAGGCTGCTGAGGAGGGGCTGCGGGTGGCTGGAGAACGGTTCAAAATGATTGTGGAGACTGCACCAAGCATCCTTATGATCAGCGATGCGAGGGGCAAGAACACATACGTCAGCCCAAACTGCAAGGAGTTTACAGGATACGATCCGGATGAGCTTACAGGCGGGATGATGCAGTGGGTGCATGGGGATGATGCAAAACGGGCGAAGGATGTCTTTGATCGCACATTTTGCAGAGGCGTGGGATGCAAGGATTTCGAATACAAGGCTGTTAAGAAACACGGAGATGTCTGGTGTGCGTCAAGCTCGTGGGAGCCGCTTATAGATGCGAAAGGGAAGTTTAGGGGGGTAATCTCCCAGACAATCGACATCACAGAGCGAAAAGTTGCTGAGGACGCGCTTCTGGAGAGTGAAGGAAAATATCGCTCATTGATGGATGATGCACTTGATACTTCAGATATAGGACTTTTTATCCTTGATGATGAATTTAAGGTTGTCTGGATAAACCGTTCGACAGAGAGATACTTTGGTTTGAAACGAGACGCTGTGATTGGAAAAGACAAACGACAACTCATCCGCAAGCAGATTAAATATATTTTTGAAGATCCGGAAACTTTCGAGCAAAAAGTATTTGCAACTTATGATGACAATACTCATGTAGAAAATTTTGAATGTCACGTGCTTCCCGGCGAAGAACGACAAGAATATTGGCTTGAACATTGGAGCCAACCGATCCGATCGGGACTTTATAAAGGCGGTCGTATCGAACATTACTCAGACATCACAGGGCTAAAAGCTGCTGCTGATGCACTTAAGGATAGCGAGAGGCGGTACAAGCACCTGTATTCCATGGTCAGGTTGATGTGTGACAATCTGCCGGACCTTATATGGACAAAAGATATGAATGGCAAGTTCATCTTTGTAAATAAGGCTTGCTGTGACATCTTGTTAAATGCCATAGACACGGATGAGCCGATCGAAAAAGACGATATATATTTTGCCAGGAGGGAGAGGGAAGCCCATCCTGAAAACCCGGAGTATCATACCTTCGGAGAGTCTTGTATACGCTCTGATGCGGTTGTCCTGGAAACAAAAGAACCGCAAAGATTCGATGAGTTCGGCAATCTCAAAGGGGAATTCGTCTATTTAGATACTTACAAGGCGCCTTTCTGGGGTGAAGAACATAATATGATGGGGATTGTCGGCTGTTCAAGGGTCGTAACAAAAGAGAGGGCGGCAGAAGACCAGATCAAACGATCCCTGCAAGAGAAAGAGGTGCTTTTGCGGGAGATTCATCACAGGGTAAAGAACAATCTCCAGGTTGTTTCGAGCCTCCTTAATATGCAGGCGCGAAATGTTAAGGACAAGGGGACTATTAAGATACTATCTGAAGCACGGGACCGGATACGGACCATGTCACTCATCCATTCCCAATTGTATGAGGGCAGAGACCTTGCAGAGATAAATATGAAGGGGTTTGTGGATGTGTTGCTCGGGCAGTTGCTCCAGAGTTATCCGGTCGGAGATACGAGAATTGTTAATGTCGTCCGGGTGGACGATTACCCGTTCCTGATATCGACTGCGGTGCCTGTCGGATTGATCATCAATGAGCTGCTCTCAAACGCGCTGAAACACGCTTTCAAGGGGAAGGACGAAGGGAAGATCGAGGTCAGACTCACAGCATCAGAAGGAGGCAGGATCAATCTGACGGTGAGCGATGACGGTGTTGGAATGCCTCCGGGATTTGATATCAATGAGTCAAAGACGCTTGGCCTCCGTCTCGTGAAGATTCTCTCTGAAGACCAGTTGCAGGGGACTCTTGAGGTCACGAGCGATAGAGGGGCAACCTTCGGAATAGAATTTGAAATGGAAACGGGCTAACCTGCGGGCGTTAATCATGGAAGGGGCAAGAGATGATAGGGGTGAAATGAAGAAGAAGCGATTGGAAAACGGAGAAGCGTCCAAACTTATCGTTCTTGGATTCATGATAGCTTTCTCTCTGTTTGTAACCTATTATTTTCATTTTATTTTAAAAACTGAGATCATCTTTACGCATCTCTTCTATGTGCCGATTATCATTGCGAGCCTGTGGTGGCAGCGTAAAGGAATATTTGTTGCTGTGTTCCTTGCCTTACTGCTACTGGCCTCACACCTCATAGGTCCGCTTGAGACGCCCATAATAGGATCGGACATCGCAAGGGCACTTATATTTATACTCGTTGGCACAGTGGTTGCCACTCTGAGTGAAAGGAAGCAGATACTGGATGGCCGACTGCGGGCATATAGCGCGACACTGGAACAGCGGGTGGGCGAGCGCACGAGCGAACTCAGACGTATGGAAGAAAAGCAGCGTGCGATTCTGGATGGTATTGCCGATGCCATCATCGTTCTGGACCGTGGCTTGAATGTTATCTGGGCAAACGAGGTTGCAGTGAACCAATACGGAGCCGGCATCGGCAGAAAGTGCTACGAAGCACGTAAATGGTTACAAGAGCCGTGTGCCGAATGCATCGCCAGAAAAACCCATGCAGACGGAGTGGCACGGACATCGAAAGAAGAGAGCATCCTGAAAGATGGAAACCGTATCGATTTCATAGTAAGTTGCTCACCTATTAGAGATCCGGATGGCCGGGTGATTTCTGTTGTCGAGGTGCTGCACGATATCACCAAGCACAAGCAAGCGGAAGACCAGATAAAAGCATCCCTGCGAGAGAAAGAAGTGATGCTCCGGGAGATACATCATCGCGTAAAGAACAATCTCCAGATCGTTTCGAGCCTCCTTAACATGCAGGCGCGAAATATCAAGGATAAAGAGACTGGTGAGGTACTATTCGAATCCAGGGACCGGGTAAATACGATGGCGCTTATCCACAGCCGATTGTATGAAAGCGGAAACTTATCAGAAATAAATATGAAGGGGTTTATGGATAAATTGTTAGTGCAATTGTTCCAGATTTCTCCGGTGGACGATGTGAAGATTACCCCGATCGTCCGTGCGGATGATTGTTCACTTCCAATTTCTATCGCTGTTCCTGTCGGATTGATTGTGAATGAACTGCTCTCAAACGCCATGAAACACGCTTTTGCTGACAGAAAAGAGGGCAAGATCGAGATCAGTCTCACCGCATCAGAAGGAGGTAGGGTCCATCTGACGGTAAGTGATGACGGTGTTGGACTGCCTCCGGGATTTGATATCAATGAGTCAAAGACGCTTGGCCTCCGTCTCGTGAAGATTCTCTCTGAAGACCAGTTGCAAGGGATACTGGAGGTCACGAGCGATAGAGGGGCAACCTTCGGAATAGACTTTGACATGGACGATGGCGGGTCTGCCGGCTGACTTGACGGGGGCGGATTTGGAGACTTTTTGTTATTTTCTGAGAACGTCGGATTGTCGTATGGTATGTGTTTAGCTGTAACCCGGTGGTTGGCTAAACACGTACCCGGAATATAATGAAAAGACTCCGGGTTTGAAACCTGAAGTTCTTTTTGCGTTTAAGGAAGGAGTTGTCCAATATCTGCATGTATGATTGAATTAGCGATATTTTTATTAGGACTTGTTGCAAATTGCCAGTGGATGGATACTATGCCTTATTAAAAACCGGTTCAAACATTTCAGAAATCGGGAAAGAATTGATGGATGGAAAAGTAAATGAATATCCGAACAAAATTTCTTGCCGTCATGGTATCGCTTGTTCTGATTACAGGCATGACCGCCATCCTGATTAGTAGAACAGTCTCAACAAGTATCATCGAAGACCAGGTCAGCAATAATTTGGAGACGACTGCACAATCAAGAGCGAACCATATCGGGACGGTTCTGGGTGAGTATGACCAGGAGACTGCGCTGCTGTCCGTGGAGCGTGTTTTCAGGGACGTGGTAGATGAAAGCAAAAATCACACAAGAAGTATAGCGGCTGCCAACCTGAGAATAAGTGGTGTGATACAGGTGCACGAAGCTATTTCAGGAATCGAGGTTATGGATAAAGATGGTACTGTGGTTGTTTCCAGTCATGCAGGTGCTAAAAGCGATGAGAATATGAGTGAACTCTTCCGGGTAGAGAACGGAAAAATTCGCGTTACAAATCCCAGTACCTCGGTATTCACTGGCGAGGACATCATACGTGTAGCAACGCCGATCCTGGTGGATGGTGAATTCTCAGGAATTATCTTTGTAGATTTTGACGCAGGAAAAATATTTAAAATAGCAACAGACAAAACAGGTCTTGGAGAGACCGGGGGGATATACATCCTGAACAGGGACGGCTACATGATAACCCCGCCGGGATCTGTCGGTGACACGCCACCGAAACAAGATGTCGATCCTGTGCATTTTGGCGGCGCATCAGCAGCAGCATTGTGCACGAATCATCGCGGAGTAAATGTCCTCCGGGCTTACGCACCCATACCTGCGATGGACTGGTGCCTGGTTGCAGAGATCGATGAAGCGGAGGCGTTCGCATCGGTCGCCAGACTGACTGCTACGATGTTTTTGGTCTTTATAGGTCTTTTACTCCTTGGCATATTGGTCTGCATCCGGGTGTCAAGAACGATAGCAGACCCGATTGTAAAGTTGCATCGTGGTACTGAAGAGATAATGAAAGGGAACCTGGATTACAAAGTCGGTACCGGAACAGAGGATGAGGTCGGAAAACTTTCACGGGCGTTTGATGCGATGACATCCAACCTGAAAGAATCCGGAAGAAAACTTGCAGAGTACAGCAAAGGTCTTGAGAATAAGGTGGAAGAGAGAACTGCGGAACTGGATAAGCTACTTGAGGAACAGAAAGCCCTGCTCTCGACCATTCCGGCATCCGTCTACTTCAAGGACAGGAATGGCAATTACATTGCAGCAAACAAGGCGTTTTCCGATAAGACCGGAACTTCTGTGGATGATATAGCAGGCAAGACGGATTACGATTTCTTCCAAAAGGCGCAGGCGGACGCTCACAGGGCGTATGACTATGAAGTGATGGAATCCGGCGAACCAAGATACGATATCGAGGAACTCGTCACCGAAGCAGACGGCAGAGTTGTGTGGACTTCCACAAGCAAAACCCCTTTCTTCGGTTCCGGTGGCGAGGTCATCGGCATGGTCGGGATGGCGCTTGACATCACCGAGCACAAGCGGGCAGAAGACCGGATAAAAGCCGCTTTGAAGGAGAAAGAGGTGCTTCTCCGGGAGATACACCACAGGGTAAAGAACAATCTCCAGGTCGTCTCGAGCTTGCTTAACATGCAGGCGCGAAATGTTACG
>QMVM01000005.1 GCA_003661105.1 Methanosarcinales archaeon
ACCCAACAAATGAGGTGATGGATGACTATGTTAATAAAACAATCAGATATTAGCGCTGCACTCGGGAATAAGCTTTGCGGCGAAGGAGGTTTTATACGAGTGCCCGAAGGTGCAGAATACAGCGCAGAAGATGCAACCAATGTGCTGTTGCACGCTGCTACTTCGTCTTCGAACTCTATAGAATCAGCAGTGCAGGATTTACAGGCAATGCATCCGATTTCAAGGATTCCATGTGCAGATACTGTGCATATCTGGAAGGGGTCAATAGATCGTACCCTATTCCATTTGCCAAATAAAGGGTCAATACATCGTACACTCTTTTGATACACGCTCCGTTTAACGCATCCTCTGTGATGTGTTATTGATATTAACGAACAAGAGAGAATTGATTCCGCAAATCGATACATCAGAGGAGATAAACCCGTAGATATTTATAGGGACGCAAAGAGATCAAAGAAATAGCTCACTGGTTGGGTGAATCGATTCAAAACTGGCGAAGACGGGTGGTATATATCTCGATCAAGAGCGCCTACAAAACATGGAAGAAGTACGAATGAAGAGATCGAAAGAGTGATCGTGAGCATCAGAAAAGCTCTGATATAATGCAATGAGCACGAATCAAAATATCTCAGGCGTTAGGCGTTGATGCGATCCGGTACAGGATGAATGAGCTTGGGTTTTTCAGAGGATGTGATGCCATCGGCATCAACGATAAAGCGGATTGTGAAGAAACATGGTCTGAAAGTAAATAAAGGACATTAATCCAACCGATATGAGTAAAATGAAACGATATGGGGGGTTTTTAGCGATATGCAAACCCAACCTCATTTTGACACCATAGTTTTATTTGGTTCGTTGTTCTATGGTTTTCTTCATTCTCTCAGCCCATATATCCTTGCTGTCGGTGTACGGACACGCGAGATAGTGTTCCACAGCCGCCGCAACCGCATCTTTTGTTGTTGATAGTCCACACTTTGTCTTGAGGGCTTCGAGATCTTCTTCGGTCATTACGGTTTGTACGTGCAGTATCTTAGTCATTTATCTCACTTCCTATAACATCTCATTACCATGATAAGGTATATAAACTATTCGGTTCCGGGTGTTGGGGATCACAAAACAATCACAGTTCTAACATGATCGAAAGATCTTTTCGTGGGACCGGGGATCGCCGAAGGATTGTGATGGTGTGGGCACGCCCTGTATCACGCGAAGGCGCGGGGGTGGTGGCGGTACTTATGCCCGTAAAGACATTGCCCTTGAGTGTGGCACATGGCTTAGCCCGGAGTTCAAATTATACTTGATCGAAAGAGTTTCAACGTCTGAAAGAAGACGAAAACGTGCGCTTATCTCAGGATTGGAATCTTAATCGGGCACTGGCTAAACTCAACTACCATATCCATACCGACGCTATCAATTTTGAAATGAATACACGTTGTGATAGTCTCCGGAATCCCCCGCCGCCCCCCACCCTCAACTGAAGTCGGGGGCATCCGCTCCGATGCAAAAGGATTAATATCACAGCCGCGTAACTGTTACTCGGTTTTTCTATAAAAATAAAGAGGCGTAGCATGTATCTGAAAACAAGACTGGTTGACACCGTTCGCATAGACCCTGAGCAGCTTGGGATGCCGGTTATGGTAGCTGTAGGAAGGGCACTTCGCGATAAACTTGAAGGACAAATTGACAAGAAACTCGGCGCACTGGTTGCTATCCTCGATGTGGTCGATATCGGCGACGGGCGCATCCTCTTTGGCGATGGGGGTGTGTATTATGAGGCAACATTCGACGCGCTCATGTACAAACCCATAATGCAGGAGGTAACAGAAGGGGTCGTCGTCGAGGTCGTCGAATTCGGCGTGTTCATCGGTGTCGGACCGCTAGATGGGCTGATTCATGTGAGCCAGCTGACCGATGATTTCGTATCTTATGACGGGAAGAATGGTCGTCTCGTCTTCAAGGAGAGCGGGCGGGCGGTTACAGAAGGCGATAAACTGCGTGCGCGCATCGTTGCGGTCAGTTTGAATGAACGTGACCCGCACGAAAGCAGGATAGGGCTTACGATGCGCCAGCCAACACTTGGTAAACTGGAATGGCTCGAAGAGATTGCAAAGGAAGATGTTGCAAAGGATGAGAGTGACAAGGAAGGGAAAGAATGAGTGAACAAGCGTGCAGAGACTGCCACAGGATCGTGAGCGGGCAGAACTGCCCGGTATGCGGATCAAGCTCGCTCAGCAAGGACTGGAGCGGATACGTCATAATTATGGAGCCGGAACTCTCGAGTATCGCTGCGAAACTGAATATAACGACTGCCGGAGCATACGCGCTGAAGGTGCGATAAAGTGCCCCTTCTTCTTTCGGATCGCCTGAAATCGAGACTAAAAGTCCCGCATGGGACGCTGTATGCCGGATCCGGGCGAAAGACCATGGACCTGCTGAAGAGCGCGCCGGATTGGGGAAATCCTGCAAAGATCATCTCTGTTGGCGATGTCACGACATGCAACCTGATCGAATCAGGCATCCTGCCCGACATCTGCATCGTCGATCACCTCACATGCAGGGCAGAGGTGTCCGATGAGGTTAAAAATCGCATCCAGCATCCCGCGTATCAGGAGGTTACCATAAAGAACCCTGCCGGCACAATCACGACTGACCTTGTGACCGCCATAACAGACGCAATGACATGCGAACGCCTGATCCGCATATTTGTGCAGGGCGAGGAGGATCTCGCAGTCATACCTGCAGTCGTGCTTGCACCGCTCTCCTCGATAGTTATATATGGACAGCCATCGAGTGGATGTGTGCTTATCAAGGTGACCAGTGAAAAAAAAAAGGAGATACGAGAACTCTTGAAACAGATGGAATATGCTAACGATGGCAAATCGCTATGGAGGATGCTTTAATGGCTATTGAGATTGTAAAGGATGTAGAGAATGTACTTTTGAATAGGCGGGATATTGTATTCAAGACCGAAGGAACTGGCATATCAAGGAAGAGTGCGAAGAGCACGCTTGTGGCACTTCTCGATACTACCCCCGAACTGCTAATACTCGATCGGATGAACTCACAGTACGGCACGCAGGATATACTCGGATACGCCCGGTTGTATGATAACGAGCAGAACCTGCGCCGGATCGAACCCGATTATATGATTGCGCGCAATGCGCCAGCAAAGAAGAGCGACGGGGGCGAGAATTGATCATGCGCATAAACGAATATTATACCGTAGAAGGGGATAAGATCACACGTTCGCGGCAGTTCTGCCCGAAATGTGGCAGCGGGGTATATCTGGCCGAACATGCAGACCGCATGACCTGTGGAAAATGTGGATACACCAAATACAAACAGAAGAAGGGATAAGTGATGAAATATCGTCCGATTGTTGCCCTATCTATTCTGATAGTGGTGGTAGTAAGCTCGATCGGGTGTATCACCCCTACCGATCCTGCAGGGAGTGGGCAGTTGTCAGCAGTCAGGGAGGCGCTTGGAACGATGCCCCTGATCGATGCCGGTGAAGCGATTAATACCACCGCAAACAACGATACGATCAAAGAATTCATAAGCCAGAAGTTCACTGCACCGAACCGGAGGAGTGTGCAGGCAGTGCTCGTTCAGAACTCTATGTACACTATCCTCAAACCATCTACAGCTGCTAATGAGTCGTCCTTGTGGGGTGTCAATCAATCTGCAAATGTCAGTGAGTCGCCATTCCTCTGGAAGGTTGATCTGATCGAGCGGAGTTGCAGTTGCGGCAGCAGTGGCAAGAATCTGTATATTGCAACCGCGCTGGTAGATCCACAGACCGGGGAGATTGTGAACGCAAAGACATACACGATGTCTGAAAACAAGTATGGACAGAGCACCTGTATAAGTGCCTGCCACAAGCAATCAATATATGAAAAAAGCCCTTTATAATATCGATTATGCTTAGACCGACCGGCATCGCCGGGCTCGATGAGATTCTTGGAGGCTTTCCAAAACCATCGACCATCCTCGTAGCTGGTACCGCTGGTGTCGGCAAGACGATGTTTGTGCTCGATTCACTATCGAGTGTGGCAGAAGACGAATCAACGCTCTATATCCCGATCACCACCAGACAGGAGATAAGAGCGGATTTCGCAGATAGTTTTCTATCCCTGCACAAATCGATCGCGCTACATCCGATCGACAGGATATCTGCAGAACGCGATCCATTGTCTGCGTTGATCGATATCGGGAATGCCGTCACATCGTCCGGTGCTAACAGGGTTGCAATCGACCCAATAACACCCCTTGGATATGCATTTTCGGAACAGGAGCGGCACCGGTTTATAGGCACATTCGATTCGATGGCACACGAATGGGACGCGATCACATTAGTCACCGGTGAATTGGCCGCATCCGAGATTCATGCATCGGTTGTCAGCCATTTTATGGATGGGGTTCTGTATCTCTCCTACGAAGAGAGTGAAAAACATGTGTTACACAATCTCAGGATATTCAAAACCCCGAACATCGCGGGTACGCAAGCATTATCGAACATATATTCTTTTAACATCTCTACAGGCGGCGTAAGGATGTTTCCGCATCTGAAAGGCGGTGCAGCGCACCCAAATCTCTCGGTGCGCGTCCCGACAGGTATCAGGGAACTGGATGGGATGCTGGAGGGGGGAATCCCTGAAACATACTCGATGCTGATTGCTGGCAGTCCGGGTACCGGGAAAACTATTTTTGGCTTGCAGTTTGCCAACAAAAGCCTTGAAAATGATACACCAGCCGTCATAGTCTTGTTTAATGAATCGCCTGACCAACTGATGGCTGAAGCGATGCGGCTTGGCTGGGATATGCAAGAGTATGTCGAGAAAGACCTGCTCAGGTTCGTTTATCCCTCTGAACAGGTATCTTCCGATGAGCATCTCTGGCAGATCAAGGATGCGGTCGAGTCGATCGGTGCCGGATCAGTGGTCTTCGATGGGGTCACGGACATGAAGACTGTGTTTTGCGGATCTGTAAATGTCAGGGAATACGTCTACTCGCTGATCAGGTACTTAAAGTACATGAATGTCACCTCAATCTTCACAAGCGAGATCGAGAACGTCTTTTCATTCGAGATACCGGATGCTGGTACGTCTTTTCTGGTGGATGGCATCGTATCGCTCAGGTACATCAGGAAGGAGTCGGGCTTGCGAAAACTCCTGTTAATCCTGAAGATGCGTGGAACCAATCACGACCGCAGGATAAAGGAGTATGCGATCACGGATCATGGAATAAATATCATGGAGTGGGCTGATTGAAATATTCCGTGATCGTATGCCCGAAATGCAAAAGCCATGTGCAGATTATAGAGGATGGCATAAAATCGACTGTGTGCCAGCGATGTGGTAGCAGACTGGCTCTGAAGAAACTCAAGATCTGGCACACAACCACCGATCTTGCTGATGCGGTCTCGGTACGCACTGCGCTTCTGATGAAACTGGATGAGCGATCTTGATTTGTAGTCCCGGTAAGGTCAGTGAAACGATAGATTCAGTATTGCAAGCGTGGCAACGACCGCTTCCTCGAGCCGGACTGTCGCAGTCCCCTGATCTGGTATGACATTTAGCGTATAGTCAAATTCCGAAATAAAACTCTTCGCCCCCTTCTCTTTCTCTCCTCCCCCTTCTCTTCTCTTCTCTTCATCCATGATCTCAGAGATTCCCTTGTGCGGCGCACCAAAGACCACCAGCACATCCCCTGACCAGGAGTCCTCCCCGATCTTCCGGAGCAGGTCGGCATCAATGGATTCGCCATACCTGCTGGTTGCAATTCTAAGTCCCTGGGCATGGGTTGGGGCCGGAGTCGATGTTAGTGCCTCGCTCAGAGTACCCGCACTCATAACAGAATAGCCCCAGTATCCTGCGATCTCGTCGTCATCGACAGGAACCGCCTTAAGCGGCTTATTCGAGGTGACCTGCACATTCACACGCTCGCCCTTCTGTATGGAAACATTCAGAAATGCGGATCGCTTCGATCCAATATCCACCCACGAACCGTTTTCATGCACTCTAATCACAACCCCCACACGGATATCCCCAATCTCAATCTTTTCTGCATCGAGAGGATGGTGCGGAGTCCGCAGCGGCGGGATCGTGCCAGCATACCGCAGATCATCCGCCAGTGGGATCAGGCGTTTTCGCAGATACTGCGGGGTTTCAGCATAATTAAGGATTCTCTCGATCAGTTCTGTCTCGTCGAGGTCGGGATCACGGTATATGATGATTCGATCCGCACGGAATACCGATGCCGCCCGCGCGATCTGCCCGATCTTTGCAGTCTTGCTGCGCAGGTCGCTGGCATCGATTGCGAGGGAGGACGGGAGCAGTAGGGCTAAGGATCTCGGTTTCATCTGATGCATGAGTGTCTCGTTTCGGGGGTTGTAAAGTTACTCCGGAGAATGGGCGCCATCGTCTTGTGGCATTATGCAGCCTCATTTACAGAGGTTTTATATGTGATACATGTTTATTTATCAGCATGGAACAGAGAGACGGTATGGGGCAGCGAGACCTCTGTGGGGATCGGTGCGCGATTTCGCGGCTGGCTGGTCATTATACAAAGCGCGGGTACCTGCTCCACACCAAGTGCAGAGGCGGGTTGCTTTGTGTAGGCAGGTGATCGGGAATGAAAAAAACTGCAGTCGGTTTAATAGCCATAATAGCGATCGTGTTGATCGTGGTACTTGCGGGATGTGTTGAAAAAGAAGATGTCGAAGAAAGGCGTGTTGAAGAAAAGATATCCGCAGCAGAGGACATATTCAGAGCGAGCTTACTTATAGAGGATGGCGTGACCCGGATTGAAAAAATACGTTTGGAAATTGGCGCATATTCGGATGCGAAAACAAAACTTACAGCATCCGAAGTTGATTATGAAGAAGCTTTAAAAATACTCAATAACGCCGTAACAGACTATGACAATGAAAAAGATACAATCCGTACTGCCAAAGTGATGTGCAGTTACAACTTAGATCGTGTTACCGCGTTCCGAAATTTAATCATCTGCTTGGAGCATCTTGACAAAGTAGATGCATACGCGGAGGGTGATGATTTCGCGTCGATGAGATCAGAGCTTAAGCTGGCTGAAGATGCTTTAAATGACACACGACCTTTCATATCCACAGCAAAAGAAAAATGTTTCAGTATTGATATCGACACAGCCCCCGCAGAGTCCAGAAGCGGACTTTTGGAGAATAGAATTTCGATTGAGCAGAACGAAAAGATGGTTTTGGAGTTCGATATATTACTATCCGGAATGCATCCATACATCGATGGGGTGGAACACCTGCTAAAGGCGACCAAATACATGCAAAACGAAGTGTGGCATAGCGCAGAACTCGAATTTAGCAAATGTCCCGCTGACTTTTCAGAATCCAAGGACAGACTTGCGGATCTAAAAAACTCGGAATTCACGGAAATATCAGTTCCAGCCATCACAAGAGACGGCATTTTGACAAAAATGTTGGAAGCATTGCCCCACTTAGAGGCTGGATGCAGATACGCGGACAGAGGCAATTTCAAAAAAGCCGACGAGGAGTTTAATAAGATTCCTGTGTTTTATTAAAAACAACCATTTCAGAGCATATATTATACTCGCCACGGGCGTCATGCCGTCTGATGTTGCGTTGTTTTGAACTGGGTGTCGATTCGAATCTTGTGTCGGATGTTTCGGGTTTTTGGATATCTGGAAACGACGGAGTCCTGACCAGGCCCGCATAAGTTGGCAACTTGCTTTCGGTGCAAATGGTTAAGCAATGAACACCAATCAATAAGCAAGGACATGACACGAGTACTTGCAACAGGAACGTTCGACATCCCGCACCCGGGACATCTATTCTACCTATCGCAGGCTTCCGCTCTCGGTGACGAACTGTATGTCATCGTTGCGCGGGCAAGCATGATAAAGCACAAACCAAAGCCAAT
Organism: Methanosarcinales archaeon; assembly: GCA_003661105.1. Classification (GTDB taxonomy): domain Archaea; phylum Halobacteriota; class Methanosarcinia; order Methanosarcinales; family Methanogasteraceae; genus Methanogaster_A. The sequence goes on from QMVM01000005.1 coordinate 7,929, forward strand.
TCTCCCTGACAAGCATCGCCTTCTGATGGTGCAGGCGCTTAAGGTGGTGGATCATGCGGTTCTCGGGAGCGAAAACGATATCTTTGAGCCGCTTCATGAGATCATGCCTGATATCATAGCGCTCGGGTTTGACCAGCATTTCGATGCGCGGGATCTGGAGCGTGGATTGGCGGATCATGGGTTTGATACTAAAGTTGTTCGGATCAAGGGATCGAACTCTGATCGGCTCTGCAGTACAAGAAGAATCGTCGATCGGATTCTCGAGATGAATAAGATTTGAAAATCGGGAGTACTATCCTGATATATGGATAGTTTGCCACAATAGGCGTTATAATCGAATCTCCCGAAGAGACTTTTTAGTGTATTATGAAATGGGATTAGAAAACCACATAGAGTACAGATGGCACAGAGAAAACAGCAACTCTATGCGCCCTCCGCGGCCCCTGTGGCTAACCTTCTTCGCCATAATCAGAGTCCACCCAGAAAAAAACTCGCCTCCCGAACACCGCAAAAGCATATACCCGATGAGATTCCTTTAATCACCTATGACCGACTGGATCGCGTGGGGTGCAATCGACGGTGCCATGACAAAGACCAGACAGATGCTCTTTGAGCCATTCGATCTTACAAAATGGATAAAACTCGCAATAATACTGTTCTTCATCGGCGGTATTGGCGGTATTGGCGGCGGTGGCTCTAATTTCAACTCAAATCCATCGGGCAGCAATTTTGGAGATTTCGGTGATTCACCGTCGGATGCGGAACTGGATGCTTTTGTCAAGACGACTGTATCAGGGGTATCTGCATTCGTAGATCAGTACATGGCATACATCGTGCTTGCAGTACTCGCAATCCTGCTGGTGATCGTGCTATTCTCCTATATCTCAAATGTGATGAAATTCGTTTTTGTCGAATCCGTGGTGAGGAACCAGGTCACGATCAGGGCATACATCAGGAATAATCTTGGGAATGGTCTGCGGTTGTTCATACTGAACTGGACACTCGGGATCGCATTCTTAACCGCCATCATCATATCGCTGCTGCCCGCGTTGTCAGCGATACCGGACGGCGACATTTCCGCTGTGTTCTTCGGATCCCTCCCCACGTTCTTCCTTGTCCTCGTACTCGGCGTCATAATCCTTTCGATTTTAGATTCATTTATCAATCTGGCGATCCCTGTGATGCTGTATGAGAATGTAGGGGTACTAAAGGCGCTTTCAAAGGTGACCAGTACCGCAGCACACAGCATTTCACAGGTGCTGGTTTACTGGATCATAAGGGGTGTGCTCGGGATTATACTCGGCATCGCAGCTGCGGTCATCAGTCTCATCGTGATCCTGATCGCAGGACTCGTCTTGTTGTTGATCGGCATCGTGGTTTACATGATTCTCACGCTGCTGGGATTCGGATTTACTGATCCGGTGACCCTGATCGTGCTTGGATCGCTCCTTATTGCGTCCTTTCTGGTACTCATATTCCTTATCCTCCTCGCGACCGTGCCGCTTCCGGTATTCGGGAAATACCATGCGCTTCTATTCCTCCGGAACTGGTATGCAGATATCATGCCATTCTGGGAACCTGTGACCGAACCGGTGCCAGAACCTGAATGATGGCAAGCCATAGATAGACTCCGCGAAGGTTGGGGTGTTGGGTTCAATTGGAAGTAGATCGCGTACCTTATTTTTTGGTGCCCACTCAGTCTATGATCTTTCAGCTAACACCTGCCATGATGACATCTCTCGAACACCGCAAAAGCATATACCAGATGAGATTCTTTTGGCATCTAGGACCAACTGGATTGCGTGGGCTGCGATTGAAGGTGCCCTGACAAAGACCAAACAGATACTATTTGAGCCATTTGATTTTACAAAATGGGTAAAACTCGCAATAATACTGTTCTTCATCGGCGGTATTGGTGGAGGTGGTGGCAATCTTAACTCGAACCCACTGAGCGGCAATTTTGGGGATTTCGGCGACTCATATTCGGATGCGGAACTGGATGCTTTTGTCACGGAGACTGTATCAGAAGTATCGGTCTTTGTGCACCAGTACATGACATACATCGTGCTTGCAGTACTCGCAATCCTACTGGTGTCCGCGTTATTCTCATACATCTCAAATATGATGCAATTCGTTTTTGTCGAATCCGTGGTGAGGAACCATGTCACGATCAGGGCATACATCAGGAATAATCTTGGAAACGGTCTGCGGTTGTTCATACTGAACCGGACGCTCGGGATCGCATTCTTAATCGCCATCATCTTATCGCTGCTGCCCGCGTTGTCCTCTGCACTGGACGGCGACGTTTCCGCGTTGTTCTTTGGATCGTTTATCCCGTTCTTCGTTGTCCTCGTGCTTGGCATCATAATCCTTTCGATTATAGCTTCGTTTATCAATTTGGCGATCCCTGTGATGCTGTATGAGAATGTAGGGGTACTAAAGACACTTTCAAAGGTGACCAGTACCGCAGCACACAGCATTCCACAGGTGCTGGTTTACTGGATCACAAGGGGCGTACTCGGGATCATAATCGGCATCGCAGCCGCCATCATCAGCATCATCTTGATCTTGATCGCATTACTGATCGGCATCGCGGTTTACATGATTCTCACGCTGCTGGGATTCGGCCTTTTTGACATGTCGCACCTACTTATGCCAGGATCATTCTTTTTTGCAGCCATACTGGTGCTTGCATTTATTATACGCCTCGTAACCATACCGTTTCCGATATTCATGAAGTACCATGCGCTTCTCTTCCTCAGGATCTGGTATGCAGATATCATGCCACTCTGGGAACCAGCGCCCGAACCGGTGCCAGAACCTGCGTGACGGCGATCCGAAGCCCCTGCTCCGCGAAGGCTATTTGGGGGGTTGGGTTCGATTAGATGCAGATCATGTACAGAACCGCACTGCTCGCCATCATAATCGCTGCATCGATCTCGAACTGCTGTGCAGACCCAAGCGGCGGGGACAATATCACCTTCACGGATGCACCATACACGGTCACAATCGTTCCCGGGTCAGACGCGTCCTTCGAGGTCACACTCAGGAACGCGGGGGTCGGATATGTGGACGTGAATGTGATTGTGCGGTCGGTGCCCGACTGGATGCTGGTAAACGGCACAAATAAACTGAGAGTGATACGGAGGGGGGGATCGATGGCATATCCTATCACAATCCATGCAAGCAGGGGCGCGCCGCCGGGAACATACCAGTTCGAGATTGCGGATCAATCGAGGACCGATCGGCGCACATGGGTGCCGGTTGACGTGCATGTGCTGAGGGAGGGTGAGACTGCGCAGGCACGAATCGAAGAGGCGGAAGAGGGGGTAGAAGGGGTAGAAGGGGGGGCGACGGAGGAGAAGATCGCAGAGATCGTGAAGAGTTCTCCCGGGCTTGGTTTTATCCGTGTGCGATCGTATCCGTCCGCGGCAGATGTTTATCTCGATAATGTCTATCAGGGCGCAACTGATATTGATTGGTTCTGGATATACAATGTAACGCCTGGGAACCACACGGTTTCGGTAGAGAAGTACGGATACGAGCGTTACGCGGAAACCGCCTCTGTTTCAGAGGGGAATATGACTGTAGTATCAGTGTCCATGTCCGAGACTCCTGCAATCCCGTCAGAGACCGTGCCCAAGAAAGTGCCAGCAGAATTGATACCGCTTGCAGTCTCGCTCCTTGCGGCAGCGGTCATCGCAGTCACAATTCACCGCCGTAACCGGAACAAGTGAGACGAAGGGGGATAACGGATAACACGGGACTTTTGCTTTGGAAGTTTGGATGCTGTAGAAAGGATTATCCCCCCACATACCATACTAACCAAACATCAGGTGGAACAATGTCTTTCAGAAGTTTTATAGACCAGTTGAAGACCGACGGCAACTTAATCGAGGTTCAGGAGTCAGTATCCCCGGAATATGATGCCGCAAGGATCGCGGGAAACGAGAAACCGCACCTCTTTCACAGCATCAGCGGTCACCGTGTCGCTGTGAATCTCCTCTCATCAAGGGTCGCTCTCTGCACGGCACTCGGGATCGACAGGGACGATATGGCGAGACATCTCGCATCCGTCGAACCGGACGGAGAGATAAGACTCGTTGCAGACTCCCCAACAAAAGAGATCAGGGAAAAGCCGGATCTTTCAAAACTGCCTGTTTTCACATACTTCAAAAACGATCCCGCCCCCTATATCACAGCAGGCGTCCTCGTGACCGAGATGGACGGGATAATGAACGCATCGATTCACCGGATGATGGTTATCGGGAAAGATAAACTCGCAGCGCGCCTTGTTGCGCCGCGGCACACATATCTCATGCGCAAGAAGGCACTGGAGCGCGGAGAGAAGCTCCCTGTTGCAATAGCGATCGGGCTTGATCCTGCAGTCCTCTTCGCAATCTGCACACGCGTACCAGAGGGTACAGAGTTTAGTTACGCATCCGCGCTCCAGGAAGCGCCGCTTGAGGTCTTCGAGTGCGACAACGGCATCCGGGTGCCGCACTGCGAGATCGTGCTTGAGGGGTACATCGGGGAAGAGACTGCGGATGAAGGTCCGTTTGTTGACATCACAGGGACATACGACCGGGTGCGAAGTGAGCCATTGATCCACTTAACAGGGATGATCCACCGGGCGGATCCGGTCTACCATGCGATCATACCGTCAGGCGGCGAGCACAAGCTGCTGATGGGAGTTCCGTATGAGCCAAAAATATTAAGCGCGGTAAACGGGGTTTCCGATGCAAGAAATGTCGTGCTGACAGAGGGCGGATGCTGCTATTTCGATGCGGTGGTGCAGATTAAGAAGCAGACTGAGGGCGACTCCAAGAATGCGATGCTTGCAGCGTTTGCAGCGCATCCGAGTCTCAAGAACGTGGTGGTGGTCGATCCTGACATCAACATCTATGATTCCCGCGATGTCGAGTTTGCGATCGCAACAAGGGTACTTGGTGACCGGGACGTGCTGATGATCACGAATGTGCGCGGCAGTTCGCTCGATCCGATCTCTGCCCCGGATGGCACGACCACGAAGATTGGCGTCGATGCGACGATGCCGCTTGGTAAGGAGGAAGAGTTTGTGCGGGTTATGGAGTGATTGTCTGATTGTGGCGATGCGACCCGGACCGCGAACCAGTGAGATGCGAGAGCCTTGCGACTACGTCCGGTTTATCCATTTTTGGTCACATATCCTCAATTAGTTCTCGTATCGCAAGTAAATTCATCCTCGACTGCGGCTTGATGGTTCTTCTGACAGAATCAACGAAGAGAATGTTCTCCCTGGCGAGGTATGTGATTTCCGGGGTAATTATTTCATAAGCATAAGATTCCTCATCCGAAAACTCATTGAGAATTCTTGTTATATTCTCATATTTTAATTCTATCTCTTCATCTTCGAACAAAATCTTCTTGTTTACAATCTTTAAGACTTTTATTCGCTGATTTATCTCACCAGTCCTGAGTACAAGCATCTCTTTAACTTTTTCTTCCCTGTTTTCACAATTCACGAGTTCAACCAGATATATCGGATTTCCACCGCAGTATTCCCATGCAACAGTCTTTTCTTTATCGCTAAAGTTATAACTGTCCAGAAAATCCATCGTAGTCACCTCATTAAAATCATCGACCAGCAGATGCCGGCTGCGCCCCTGCAGCATCGCCTCACTATAAACCTGCTCTATGAAGAGCGAATCTGATGAGACAGCAAAGACATGGCATAGGTGCAATTCCTTTGTCAGGTCTATGAAAAAGTTGAAGAGTTCGTAGATGAGCGAACCGTTCACGTTCACATCCCCAATCTTCTGCAATTCGTCCAGAATCAACACTGGTTGCTTACCTGTTGCCTTCACCTCTTCAAATAGTTTGATTATGTACGAAAAAGCATTCTTCGGCTTATTGTCCTTGAACACATAATCCAGAAACTCTTTGTTTATCGGTATCCCGGCAACTTTCGTAGCAGATGAAACCAGCTCCGCAAGCGTCTCTTTTCTCTTCCTCTTTGCCCCGTCAGTCTCCATCTCCATCTCAAAGAGCGACTCGATGAAATCATCATAACTCGATAAGAATTTGGTCCTTAAGTTTATGTAGAAAACGGTGTACTCTTCCGGAAGTTGTTCGATTAAGTGGTGGATCAGTGCGGTCTTGCCGCTGTTTATCGGTCCGTATACGAAGGTGATCAGAGACGGCTCTGCGTCCAGTATCGCCTGTATCTCTTTTATCTCCCTCTCGCGGTCGTGAAATGCGATTCGTTTCATCTTTGTCTCCTCCATAGGTATACTGCCAACAACCCCATAACTGCGACCATCGACCCAAAGCCCGACACCACGATCTCCCGCGCTTCGGATTTAGAATCGGTGGGGCGAGTATCCGGCTCAACGATCAGCGTGAGCGTCTCGTACCGTGTCGGGGACTTCATACTACCATCGAACTGGTAGTACACCTCGCTTACAATCTCATGCGTTCCGACCTCATTGCCTGTGAGGTGCACCTCTACCGACCGCACATTGTCGCCGGATTCGATGGTCTGAGTACAGGTGTAGATTCCGGATCCGGCTTTCGCGAATGAACTGCTGGTGACCGAGACACCAGACGGCGGCTCAGCACCCGAACCAGCCGCGCCAGTGTACTGTGTACTGTGTACCCTGCCAAAACACGGGCCAGTCTGCGTACCGGCTAGAGTATGTAAACAAGTGAGTAAAAGCAGAACATTATAGATATTATTATTTTTCTTCAATGTTGTTACCACCACCACTAATCTTATGTCATATACGTTCGATTGCTTCTTTTAAAATATCATTGCGATCATACTCTATGTTTTCAAGTTTCTTTAAAGCCTTTTCACGACCTGCTTTTCCCAATGCTTCAACAACTTCACAAAGATTAACTTCATCAAAGTATTCCAGTGCTTCAATAAGTGCATCTTCTATAGTTCTATCTTCAATATTTTCTCCAATTTCTCCCAGCGACTTAGCGACCGCCCTCCGTGTAGGGCGTGGGATGTTACGATCGCGCAATATGTTAATCAGTTTCTTTACACACTCGCGATCACATATTGTTACTATCGCTGATGCATACACGGGATATATCTTATATTCTTTCAAACATTCTAACAACGGATCAACTGCCCGCTTATCACCCATATTTCCCAATGCCTCTGCAGCACGATTACGAACAATATCAGATGGATCGTACTCTAATCGATCTATTATCGCCTCAAGAACTTTATCATCGGCTATTTTTTCAAGTTTCTTGATAAGTTCCTTTCTTATCTCTGGTTCGGGAAATGTTGTTAATTCCTTCGCGAGAAATTCTGCATCCCATTCATTTCGATATTTTTTAAATAGACGCTCCAAATGAAACTTGAGATACTGGACAGTTTTTCCTTTGAATATAATATGATCATAATCATTTTGTATCTCGTATTCGACTATCTTGTTGGCTTTTGATTTATATGTTTCAGCCGAAATTCTAGCTACAAAGTTACCGTCAAACGCAAGAATGCCAGAAGTAGAAAATGACTTTATCTCGCCAGACTTCAAATCAGATTCTAAAGGCAGGCACTCATCTATTTTCTTTCCAGATTTTTGATCAAATACCTGAACCGATATACGGCAATTATATGCATCTTTACGGCCTTTGTTTAAAACGGAAACTTTGTGGCCATATCTGCGGGCGTATACGCGCTCTACTATTTCTGTTTTGCCTTCCATTTTTATTTCCAAATTCGGTTTATCTGCCAATCGATCCCAAACCAAAATTGCAATGAAAACTAAGTTAAAAAACGCTAGTATTATTGTAGCGTATGCCTGCACTGAGGTAGAGTCCAATTCTACGATAGATTTTAGCATCGCAACCACCAGCGCAAGTGGTAATGTCGAAAGCAGTATTTCCATACCCCCAACAACCCCCCGATCACCACAACAAGCGACATCCCAACCTCATCCGCGATCCTGACAGGCGAGCACCCACCAAGCCCTCTGCCTCGCGTCTTGAGGCATTCCATCACCGCCTCTTCTGGCGATGCGATCTTAAGCAAACACGCTATTCATCCCTCAAGCAGTCCAGCCGCCGTAAGCGCGCTTCGCAGTTTCTGCTCGTTCTGCGCGCCCATCGGTGCAAGCGGAAGCCGCAAGGGTCCGGCTGCACGACCGATCATGCCGGCAGCGGCCTTCACAGGGATCGGGTTCGTCTCGATAAACATTGCCCGTACAAGCGGAGCAAGCTGGTAGTGCAGACGTCTCGCCTCATCGCGGTCATTCGCAAGTATCGCGTTTACTAAAGCAACCGTCTGCGCGGGAACGATGTTTGCAATAACCGATATCACGCCAACGCCTCCAAGTGACATAATCGGCAGTGTCAGGGCATCATCGCCCGAGATCAATATAAAATCAGAGTCCCTGGTCAGTTCGATGATGCGCGATACCTGCCCCAGATCGCCACTTGCCTCCTTGACTCCGATGACGTTTGGGATCTCTGCGAGTTTTGCTATCAGCGCAGGTTCGAGATTGATGCCGGTTCTCGATTTGATGTTGTAGAGTATGATCGGGATATCAACAGCGGATACTATCGCATCAAAGTGCGCTATAATCCCGTTCTGGTTTGGCTTGTTGTAATACGGAGTGATCAGCAGCGATGCATCAGCGCCCGCGTCTGCCGCATGTCTGGTGAGTTCGATCGCCTCGCTGGTGTTGTTCGATCCGGTTCCCGCGATCACGGGAACGTCTGAGCAGTCAACCGCGATATCGATCAGTTGTTTGTGCTCTTCAAGCGTTATCGTCGCCGATTCGCCAGTCGTTCCGCAGGGAACGATACCAGAGACCCCATGCTCGACCGTATACCTGATGTTGTCCTTAAACCCCGCCTCGTCGATCTTTCGATCGGACGTGAACGGAGTCATCAGCGCAGGCATAGCGCCTTTGAGGTCCATAAGCACCACCTTACAGTATCTTTTCGCGCTTTGCGATCACGTTTCTGCGTACGATATAACCAGCGACCCTATTGCGTATCGTCTTGCTGGTGATGTCCGTATGCTTGGCGACCTGCACCTTATTAGCCTCGAAGTCGGTTCCGAATGCGTAACCGCGCGTTTCGATCAATTCTTTTGCGATTTTTTTTATGTATGTTGGTCTGATATTTCCCATGTATAACATGCTGGAGCGGTCTGACATATAAATATTGCTGCAACAGGGGTTGCCAAGTTACCCTGATGTTGAGGACACATGACTTCAGGATGTTTCACTTACTTCAGAGCCTGTATCACCACAAAACTCCCATCTCCATGACCCGCTCTGAACGGCTGCACCGCGGTAATGTCTTCCAAACCGCCAAATATTGTCTGAATCATCTTGAAATCATGGAACCCGGCATATCTCAGACCAGCTATTACCTCGTCGACCGAATAAAATCTCGCATATCTATAAAATTTGCTCTTTTCCTTTTTATGACGGTACGTCCTACCCAGAAAACTGTACTTATCAATAAAACCAACAATTGAATATCCGTTAACCTTTAATACCCTGTAAACTTCATCAAATGCTTTCTTTACATCATCTACAAAACAGATGGTCGCCATCATCAGCACAAAATCGAACTCTTCACCCCGGAAAGGTAGACTCTCGGCAACGCCACTGACAACGGATATCCCCCTTTCGCTGGCAACCTCGCCCATCTTCGGGGATGGATCAACCCCAACTCCAATTCCCAGAGGGGCCGCAAACCGACCAGTCCCTACACCGATTTCCATACCGATCCTCACACCCCACTCACCCGCCCGTATAAAATGCCGCAGTGCCGCAAGTTCGGATAGATAGATAAAACGGTTATCATCGAACCACTGGTCATATTCGGAACAGTACTCCTCAAACGGTTCAATTACCGGCACGTTTGCCACTCCCCCATAGTGGATCATCCCCAAACTGCGCAAACCACCGTTCCTCGGGGGAGCGTGTCCTCTCAACAGCTTCCTTTCCAAACGAGTACTCGTAGTTGTTGCAGTAATCCAGTATTACCTGATATGCTTTGATTATCTTCTGCGTCATCTCCTTGCATTTTTGCCGATCCTCTCCGCACCGATCAGGATGCCATTTCATCATCAACACTCTGTATGATCTTTTTATGGTTTCCATCGTTGCCTTTTCAGGAAGACCGATAATCTCTGCCGCATTCCTTATTTCCTCATATCTGGTGGTGCCCATGAACCAAGAATTCAACATCTGCCAGCATAACGTTTTGGACACCGTTTGTGACGACACCTTCATTCAGTCTGGTTGTATTTATGTGCCGCCGGGAGCGCAAGAGTTTGCCGGGACTAAGCAGCCCCAACTCCCCCCTTATGCGGTGTGATTCATGGGGTAAAAAGTCAAGTTCACCTGCATCTTATGACCCGAAGTGCTTCCAATAATCACGTGACCGGAAAATAATAAAAATCCCTGACCCCTGAACCCTGAACCGCATCATTAATATACCACGAGTTCCAATAGTGAGTATGGAATTCGGGATAGATTTAGATATTGCGTTCTTGCAACCATCCATCCCCTCAAAAATGTCTGTTCCGAATTCCCTAACTATTCTAAGAGTAACGAGATGCGTCCGTATGTATTCATAAATGCTGCCATGAGCGCTGATGGAAAGATTTCGGCATATACCCGAAAGCAGATACCAATTTCAGGAGAGGTGGACTTCCGGCGTGTGGACAGACTAAAATACGGGGTGGACGCTATTATGGTTGGGATAGGTACGGTTCTTTCTGATGATCCGAGTTTGACTGTCAAATCAGAGGAATTCAGGAAAGAACGGCGGGATCTGGGAACAGATGAAAATCCTATCCGGATCGTTGCAGACAGTCTGGCACGCACGCCTGTGGATTCTGATATTCTCATGAAAGGGGCTGGCAGACGGATCGTACTGGTCTCCGAATCTGCGCCGGGCATGCGTCTTGACCGGCTTCGTGAGGCAGGTGCTGAGATCGTTGTTGCGGGCGAGCATCGGGTCGATCTTGCATCCGCGCTCGGGCGCCTGTACGAGATGGGCGTCCGCAGACTGATGGTGGAGGGCGGCGGCAGCTTGAACTGGGGCCTTCTTAGCCAGGGGCTGGTGGATAAGGTCTATGTCTACGTCGGGAACATGATTCTCGGCGGGGAATCGTCGCCAACGCTTGCCGACGGTACCGGGTTTTCCGGAATCGATGGTGCGTGCCAGCTCGAATTGATATCGCTTGAACAGATGGATAAGGGGTTTGTTATAGAATGGCAGGTAAAATAGAAGCAATTGTATGTGATTACGACCGGACATTGACTGATGAGTCGCTGATCCTCTCTGAAAATGCGGTAACCGGCCTGAAAAGCGCGAAGGATGATGGGATAAAGATATTCATTGCATCCGGGAGAAGACTTCCGTTCCTGGTGGATGTGACTGCAGGACGCGGCTTTGTGGATGCCATCATCGCAGAGAACGGTGCTGTCATCTATGATCCGGCAGACGGTACAAAGGTCTTTCTCGGCGAAGGACTGGAAGAACTGAAATCCGCATTTGTGGGAGTGGATTTTGTCGAGGTCGAGGAGGTGATCGTTGCAACCACGCGTCCGCATCTCGAAGATGTGAAGGAGATCATCAGGAGAAACGATCTGTTTGTCGATATCGAGCTTAACCGGGACGATGTGATGATCATGCCCAAAGGCGTTGATAAAGGCAGCGGGATTGCAAAGGCAGCCGAGATATACGGGATTAATCGAAAGAACCTCGCATGTATCGGGGATGCCGAGAACGATCTTGCGATGTTCGGAGTCGCCGGCGTCAAGGTGGCGGTTGCAAATGCGCTTGACGTACTAAAGGACGAGGCAGACGTTGTGTGCAGTGAACCTTATGGGGACGGCGTAAAGGAGTTCGTGCGGAGTCTGGCTACGTAATATTAATAGCATCGCAGACACCAGTCACCATGATGGCTGAGATAACAGACCGGGACACCGCGCTCTTTGAGTCGGGAATTAAACTTGGTGCCCTGTATCACCAGTTCGTTGGATCTCCTGTCAATTTAAGCACGGCAGGCAGCTTGGAAGCGGCGATCAGGGATAGTATCTCATTGCAGCCGTGTGTGCAGTCGATAACAGTCGCAATCGACCGTGAGATGGTACGAGGGCGCATAAATGATTTCGGATACTGCGAACTCGAAGGCAGGATGCTTGAAGTGGAAGCGGTCATCAGATATGGCACTGCGGTTGTACATGTCGGCATGAGGTACGATGCGGAGATGGATTATCCGATGATGTCTGTGCAGCGGATTGAGCAAATGGAGCAGATAAGACAAATCGATCAGAACAAGCAGACCGAACAGATCAAGCAGACCGGGGTGGGATGATGGTCTGCACTGGATGTGCGCTTCTCTGTGATGACATCGAGGTCGGAGAGAATGATTGCAGACACGCATGCCGGATCGGGGATGCTCACATCACAAGCACCAATCAGATCGATCCGATGGTGAACCGGAGTCCTGTGGATATGGATACTGCGATCAAGAGTGCCGCCGAGATTCTTGTGTCCGCAGAAAAGTTAGTCTTCGTCGGATTTGGTAATTTGGTCACAGAAGCGCAAGCGACCGGCATCGAACTTGCAGAGAAGGTGGGTGCAGAGATTAAAACGTTTCACACAGGCATTTTTGATGATATACTCGATGGCAGGGTTAAAACCTGCACGCTTCCGGAGGTGCGGGACTATGCCGATATCATCATCTTTTTAGGGTGCGATCCCATGAATACGCATCCGCGCCTTCTCTCCAGGTACGCATACTACCCGCGCGGCGAGAAACGGCAGCACGGCTGGGAGGAGGACCGGACAGCAATCACGATCGACCCCCGCTTCTCACACACCGCAAGCATCTGCAAGGACTCGTATGTGATCGATCCGCATCGCCAGATCGAGTTTATGGATGCACTGATGGATGCGCTTTTAAGTAAAGTTCCAAAGACTGCGTACGACAAGAAACGGATACTGAAACTTGCAGGCACGCTTAAGAAGGCTGAGTTCGGCGTGATCTTTGCAGGAACCGGTGCAGCTGCACCGCCGCGGGATGCGATCATCCGGTTGATGGACCGGCTGAACGAATCTTCTGATTTCCGTCTTCTTTCGCTTGCGCCCGGATACAACCTGCGCTCGATTGCGGAGCAGTTGCGCCAGTTGCACAGTCGTCCGACCGATGATTGCGACGTTGTTGATAGTGACAGCAACAGTGGCGGCAGTAACGGCGGCGATGGCGGCATAGATCTCCACAAAGCAGACTGCATCCTCTGTCTTGGATTCGATCTCATGAACTCGCTTCCGGCGCACGGCATCAACGGGAAGCTGATCGTGATCGATCCGAATGAGACCCTGACATCGAGGTATGCGGACGTTGTGATTCCGTGCGCGGCAGGCGGCATCGATGCTGCTGGCAGTGCCGTGCGCATGGACGGCGAGCCGATAGAGCTCCCGCTGATCCGCGAGAGTGGGCGTCTGTCTGACGTCGCAATCCTGAAACGACTTCTCGAGGTGGTATGATGAAGCTGGAATTTGGCGAGTTTCTTGCGGCGCCAGAGTGTAAGGTCGTGATCGTTGCATGTCCCGATGTCTTCCGGACAGAGGCGGGGCTCAGGCACGGGAAGTTTAGCAGTGAGTACCGGGAGCTATCTGCGGTGATCGTGCTTGACCCGACAGATATGGCGAAGATCGAGGTTAAGGATAGTGATCTTGTGGAGGTTCTGGGCGAAGAGGGTGTTGTTATCGTCCGAGTGAAGGAGTCTGAGAAAGAGCATCCTGGGATCGGGTATGTGCCGGAAGGTGCGTGGGCGAATGTTCTTGGGGCAGGTCCGGCATCCGCTAAGGTCAGGAGGTCGCAACAGGGGATAGCCGCGATCGAGGACGTATATCACAGGTGAAGAGAACAATGGATCAGAAGTTTCCTGATGGAAGAGATGGAATCAATCCTATATGAGGGCAAGGGGCACCTGATTGAGTTTAAGGAATCGATGTCTGATTCGCTTGCGAAGGGGATGGTTGCTTTCCATGTTCACATCCTCAATCCAGGCGGTCTTGTTAAGGGAATCAGTCCCGATGAGTTTGGCTTGATATCCATCTCCAGAAACCAATTTCTCCAGGGGTTATTCCACCGTGCAAATCTTGTTGAACGGATCGGGAGCGGAATCGGCAGGATGGGTGATAAGATGAAGACGGTATGTCTTTCAGAGCCGGAGTTCAACTGGAATGGATTCTTCGGGATTACTCAAGAGATCTGAGAAGAGGGATCTGGAAATCGCGGTAGCAGGCGGCGCAGTAAGCGACATAGATCTTCGCATATCAAAGTTGATTAAAAACGGCGAGATAGTCCGCCGTCCGGATGTGGAAAGATTGCTGTAACTTTCTCATGTCAGTGCTCAGAGGCATCTGGCTAATCTTATGGAGAGAGAACTGATATTATTCGAGGGCGCTCCGAATACAGGTAAATATGTCCTGACCCGGAAAGGAGAGAAGTTTCTTGCATCTTTGAAGAAGGAGGGGAATTACCGATGACCCGGCAGGATATCAACCAAGGAGTGTTTTGGGAATTGTCGGGAGGGGTGACTAAGTCACTGACTAAGTCAGAGAGCAGATGTGATGTAGTAAGTGATGTAGTATATGATGTAGTTCTGTGCATGAACATAATACATGGAGAACACTGATGCCGAACCATTCCCTGAAAAAGAGATTGATGGGGCGTATGAATTGCCGGGACGACCCTATCAGATTCCAATTGAGCAATACAATGAGAAAAATCACCGACATCCCTGGAGTGCCGAGATAAAT
>QMVM01000006.1 GCA_003661105.1 Methanosarcinales archaeon
ATCACGTATAATTTCTGACAATTCCCATATAAGTGGAATTAAGTGCCATGTTCTCGCGATTCGTAATATTTCACTGCCGGTGTCGCGGGAGTTTCTGAAAGCGCGGGGTTGTGCGCCCGCAAATTATGTATGCGCATGATTGTAACAGAGTATCAAGCAAGATGATATTAGCGCATATCTCGCATTACCAGATAATACAAGAGGCAACAAACATGAATAATTTCTGACGATTTCCACATAAGTAGAATTAAGTGCCATGTTCTCTATATTAGTAATATTTCACTGCCGTTGTCGCTGGAGTTTCTGAAAGCGCGGGATCACACTCCCACAAACTATATATAGATGATTGTAACAGGGTACCACGCGAGATGATATGTAGCGCATATCTCGCATTACTGGATAACACAAGAGGTAATAAACATGAGCAAAAATGTAATAATAACTGCATTCGCAGCGTTGCTGCTGATTGCATGTACAGGCATGGCAGGCGCGCATTTTACGATGGTCTTTCCGAGTGATAGTGAGGCTACCGTATGGGATGTAACGCCTGAGGACTACATCGCAACACTTGGCGAGACAAAGACGGTATATGTGATGTGGGGACACCCCTACGAGCACATATCATTCAACATGGCATCTGCACCAGAAATTTCGGTCACGAAACCGGATGGTGCGGTCGAGCAACTTACGCCCGAACAGATCACTGTTCCGGGACAGAACGAGGACGGAAGTCCAGGCGAGTTTGTAGCTTACAAAGCATCATTCACTGTTGACCAGGACGGCGATTCTATCGTACTGGTAAAATACGAGGACCCGGATGAGGACCTGATCGACTACTGCAAAGTCGTGATCCACTGTGGTCTGGAGATATGGGAAGGCTGGGACTCCGAGGTTGCAACAGATCAGACAGAGGTCATCCCGTATGTGAGACCTTATGGCATGGAAGAGGGATTTGTCTTCTCCGGAAATGCGAAGTACATTGGTCAGCCGCTTTCGGGTGCCACCGTTGAGGTCGAGCAGTACCACACACTGGACGTCGGTAAGGAGATCGTAGAGGTTGCGGAGAAGAAGTTCTCGTACGACCCGCCGATGGTGTTCACAAGACAGGTCACGACCAATCAGAACGGAGACTTCGCCTACACTCTTGACGAGCCCGGAATCTGGTTCGTATGTGCAGCGAAAGAGAGCGATACCGGAGGGCGTACCATAAGAGGTGTCTTCATCGTTCCGGTTCTCGATGCGTTCCCGCCAGCGGAAGCATCCTCTGTCTCGTCTGCAGCATCGTCTGCGGAACTTCAGAAAGCAGTAGATGAAGCAAAGGCGGCAGCAGAAGAGGCGAAACAGTCAGCAGCAGGGACATCCAGCACGCCAGGGTTTGGAATTACCCTTGCCGCAGCCGGAATTCTTGGAGCACTCTTCTTTGCAATGAGGCGTAAGTAAGATCGTTAGGTTCGGATTAACAGGGCTTACCGCTCTGTTGATCCTTTATGATTATAAACTTTCTAAAGAAGGTATCAAAGAATGAAAACAGTCAGAAGCCTACTCGTTCTGGCACTGCTACTGATCCCGTGCATGGCACTGATGCCGCCAGTATCCGCACACAGAGTGTATGTAGCGGAACAGGTAACTGGTGTGCAGGTGAAGGCATGGTATGGTGGAGGCGATCCTATGGCAGATGCAGATGTGGAGATATACGCAAACACCACAAACGGCGAAGAACTGTACCTCAAAGACAAGACTGATGAGAAAGGTATCTTTCAGTTCGAACCAAAGCTGGGCGTGTCCGGGTACCGGGTGGTAGTGGAGGCAACAGGGCACAGAGCTGAAGAGACGTTTAACCTGATGGGCGGATCGGGGCAGGAGGCAGCAGAGCTTCCACTATTTGCGAGAGTGCTTGCGGGCTTCGGATATCTGGTTGGACTTGTGGGCATAGCGATGCTCATCACAGCCCGGAAGATGAAAAGAGTATGAAATCAAGTAGAGGATAATATAAATGGTACACATTTCAGATGGCGTTCTTGACCCGTGGCTATGGGAAAGCGGATGGGTGATCATCGCTGTAATCCTTGCGTACACGCTCTCAAAGATGAAGACCGACGACGTGCCGAAACTCTCTGTCATCACAGCAGCGGTCTTTGTCGCGTCGCTCATCCACATGCAGGTGGGACCCACAAGTGTTCACTTCATATTAAACGGCTTTGCAGGCGTGATGCTTGGAATACTTGCGTTTCCATGCATATTTGTCGCGCTCGTCCTGCAGTGTTTCCTCTTCGGGCACGGCGGGGTCACAACGATTGGAATTAATACTGTCAACATGGGCGTGCCCGCGCTGATCGCCTACCTGATATTCAAAACCGGAACCAAACTCGACATCAGACCCGAAACAAAGAGTAAAGTAACGCTGTTCGGCGCGATCGCAGGAGGTGTCGGTGTGGTGCTCGCACTTCTGCTTCTTGCAACAGAACTGATCACGACCGGTGAGGCGTTTTATGAGACGACGGTGCTTGTCGTGACCGCACACCTCCCGATCATCGCAATCGAGGCGATCTTTACCGGAGTGCTTGCCGGGTTTATTGCAACAGTCAAACCCGAAATGTTCGGGGAGAAGTGATCCGGCATGATTTCAGAGATCGACCGATACGCGGGAATCTCCTCGCCGATTCACAGATGGGATCCACGTTTCAGACTCATATCCATCTTTGCGTTGATATTCTCAGTCATGCTTCTCTATAATCTGCAACTGGTCATGATCGGTATGATATTCGCAATCATTCTGACCTGCATATCAAAAATTCCGCTTTCCTTTGTCCTCTCCCGTATGAAACTGGTATTCATCTTTGTGATACCATTCTTCATCATCATCCCGTTCACGGTTATAGGCGATGGAGTCGAGATAGCAAGCTTCGGCGGAATCACACTGAGTTACAGAGGGATCGAATATGTCAAGTTCGCTGCAATGATCGTACTTAAAGCACTCACCGCAGTGATGCTGATCTTTCCGATGGTCGGCACATCCAGGATGGATATCACGATCAAGGCACTCGAGGGTCTGCATATGCCAAACAAACTGGTACAGATGTTCGCATTCACGTACCGGTACATCTTTGTGCTGGACGACGAGTTCACGCGGATGGATCGATCGCTTACATCCCGTGGATTTAAGAGGCAGGGCAATCTGTACACGCTCACAACGATCAGCAAAGCGATTGCGATGCTCTTTGTGAATAGTTACGAACGGGCAGACCGCGTCTTCTATGCGATGAGGTCGAAGGGCTACTCAGGAACGGTCGCAACGCTGCACGAGTTCCACACCCGTTGGCAGGACTGGGTCAACACAGCAGTCGTCGTCGGGTTCGCGGTTCTCCTGCAGGTAGCAGCAACATCTGATACATTCAGCGCAGCCCGGGGGTTCCTATGACTGCGAAAGCGGCAGCGATGGGTGCAGGGGCTGCAGCGGCGATACGCGTCCATGACCTGAATTACACATATCCTGACGGCACGGCTGCGCTTGAGCATGTCTCATTCGAGATTGAGAAGGGAGAATCCGTAGCACTCGTCGGACCGAATGGTGCTGGCAAATCAACGCTCCTCCTCCACCTAAACGGAATATTGCACAGCAAGACATCACGCGGAGCAGTCGAGATCCTCGGCGAACCGATCAATCCCAAAAAAGTGCACAAGATGCCAAAGAAGATCGGGATCGTCTTCCAGGACCCTGATGACATGCTATTTATGCCGCTCCTTGCCGATGATGTCGCATTCGGTCCGATCAACCTCGGCATCGAGAAAGATGAGGTGAAGCGGCAGGTCAAGGACTCACTTCTACGGGTCGGGCTTGCCGGCTACGAGACCCGGGTCTCACACCACTTAAGCGGCGGCGAAAAGAAGCGTGCCGCTATTGCAACCGTGCTCTCGATGGATCCGGAGATCATAGCGATGGACGAGCCCACAGCCAACCTGGATCCGAAGAGCAGGGAGGAACTGATAGAGATACTCAGGACGCTGAAAGACGAGGGAAAAACTCTCATTATTATCACACACGACGTAAACGCAATCCCTGAGCTTGCAGACAGGGTCATCGTCCTCGAGAAGACCGTTATTGCGGACGGAACCACCCGCGAGGTCTTCGCAGACTCTGATATGCTCGTTGCAGCAGGGCTCGATGTTCCGACGATCATGCAGTTCTTTGAGGTCCTGCAGGCGTTCGGGTACCCGTGCGATGTGCTCCCGCTCTCGATCGATGGAGCGGTTAAGAATCTGACAGAGACGATTGAGAATGGTTCCGGGCACTTACATCTGCATATCCACAAGCACACGCACACCGAGGTCGGTGCTGTCCGCGGCAAGTATCAGCACCACCGCACGGCTGCGAATTGTCCAAAGTGACGGAGTTCGTAGACGGAATCGCCGGTGTGTGGGCGGGGGTGGTTTCGAGTATGGCGGCAGTTTCCTGATCCAAACGCCATAAGCTGCGAATCTTTTTATTATTTTCTGATAACGTCGGATTGTCTTACGCAACCACAACTACCATAATGGAGAACTATCGGTCTGAAAAGTGGTTTACACCGCTAATCTGCGTCCATCTGCGTTAATCTGTGGCTGATACTATTTTAGCCACAGATTAACACCGATTTCACCGATTACACCCACACAATAATACCCGTATTTGTCGGGTTGGCGCCATGTTTTCAACCGACCAGAATAAATTAAAAAGTCTCTAAGCTGCGACCCCCCAAACGTCATCATTATATACACTCGATGCTAACTTGTCTAATGGAAGTTACGTAGCATTATCGGCGAGGTTGGTCAGATGACACCAGAAACAAGTGATGTAGACACAACGCCCCATATCGGCGGATTAGATGATAACGTCGTATTCGTGGGCAAGAAAGGCGTGATGGATTATGTCATGGCGATCATGGCACAGTTCAGCAAAGGCACGAGCGACGTAGTGGTAAAGGCGCGGGGGCATTCGATCTCGCGTGCAGTAGATGCCGTCGAGGCGACCCGGAATCGGTACCTGACAGACATGAAAGTGACAGATATCAAGATCGGAACGGAAGAGATGCAGGGGAAACGGGGGGACATGATCAACGTATCGTGGATTGAGTTGTTCATATCCGGCCCGGAGGGCGACCGCGCCGAATGATGGCTGCACCACCCGTCAGGGCTGTCAGGAGCCTCGTTGATATTGCACCAACGATTGCCGAATTACTGAGCATCCCGCTTCCTGGTGCGGACGGTGTAGCGATACCGGAACTGACCGATCGCCTGCAACGATGCGACCGGGCGGTATTGGTAATCGTTGATAGTCTCGGCTATTTCACGTACCAGCGGTTGCAACCCTATATGCCCCACATACGCGGCACCGTCATCAGGTGCAGGGCTGTGGCAGACCACACGACGCCGGCGATCGCGTCAATCCTCACAGGATGCCGTCCGGATACCCACCGCACATTCGCAACTTCCGATGTCTGCACCTCACCGATCAAATCGATACTCGAACTTGCAGAGGAGAGGGGTATCAAGTCAGCGGTCGTGATCGAGCGCGAGGGCGCGAAAGCGATGAAGACGAAGATCGATCTTGTTGCAGGCGTGGACGATAGCAGAGACATACTTGACTATGATACGAAGATCAAGGAGCGTACGATCGAGCTCCTGAAACACGAGCCGGTTCTCATGGTGGTACACTTCAGGGCGATCGACAGGTATGCGCACGAAGCGCGGAGTTTCGACGAACTTGCTTATGCAGCAGAACACATCGATAACCACTTATGCGAGATTTGCAGGCATCTTAGCCGGAATACTTGCGTGATAGTCTGCGGAGACCACCCGATTCACGGAACATGCATCGAGGGTGATCAGGATGTGGCGCTGATCGTGCTGGACAGGTGAGCAGGGTTCAGGTTCGCAAACTATTGACAGAACGTGCTATTGTTGCGTACGGGGACGGAAGTTCCTGCAATGGATGAATTCATTAACCCATATTATGGCATTGATTTGAGATGATCAGCAGCATCCAAAACTCTTCAGACGATCCGCATCAGTGTTTCAGACGTTTGGATTGTGTTGCTTGAAACGACGCGTGGCGGGATTCTTATTTTATTGGATATGAACCTTTAGAAAGACCTGCTATGTTGAATGGCTCCGTTTCACAGGAGAGCTGTATTCCGGAAAGCCCCTGCAATGCCGACTTATGTTATAGTGTTGCAATCCCAAACTGCGAATCAATACACCTCAGACGGCTCAAACACCTTCTCGCCAACCACTTCGCCGTCGATTCTTCGGTAGAAGCATGACCTATATCCGGTATGACATGCACCTCCTATCTGCTCGACCCGGAGCAGCAGATCATCGCAGTCACAATCGATCAGCACATCATGCACCTTCTGGAGATGTCCCGAACTCTCGCCCTTCTTCCAGAGTTTCTTCCGGCTCCTGCTCCAATAGTGCGCTATATTTGTCTCGAGTGTCAGTCCAAACGCTTCTTCGTTCATGTACGCACACATCAGCACCTCGTTAGTGTTTACGTCCTGGACAACCACATGCACCAAGCCGTCTTTGTAGTTGGGTTGAATAATGCCGCCGTTCATACCCACAATGTGGTAATAACCGTAATTAACATCTTCGCACAACTACAGCAACTACAGCAACTACAGTGACCATAACAATCACAACGACCAGAACAACCGGGGCAACCATAATGATCATTGGAATCGATGACACCGACTCACGAAGCGGCGGCGGCTGCACAACATACATTGCGGCAGTATTAGTGGAGAAACTCCAGAAATACGGTGATCTGGCAGATTACCCGCTGTTGATCCGGTTAAATCCAAACATCAGGTATAAAACAAGAGGAAACGGTGCGGTTGCCCTTAATATCGAGATAGATGGAGCAAGCGAAGCAGATGAGGTGAAAGAAGTTGTTCTGGATGAAGTGAGGTCGCAGTCAAAGTTATCCGACGAGAACACAAATCCGGGAGTGGTGTTTCTCGATGATACTCCATCTGTCATGAGAAGTGACCTCGAATCATTTTCCAGACGTGCGATGCAGGACATCCTCCGGATACAGGATGCGAAAGATCTGATAAACAAGTATGACATCGATTTCTGCGGATTTAAGAACGGACGCGGCCTCATCGGTGCGCTTGCGGCAGCAGCGGTCGCATCAAACGGCATCCCGGACCACACATTCGAACTGATCACATACAGGATGCCAGCCCGGATCGGCACACCGAGAGAGGTCGATGCCGGGAGCATCCGGGACGCGGACATGCAGACATATCCGCGAACATGGGACACCGTTGACATTGTAAATAAAGCGGTCGTCTGCGTCCCGCATGGACGCGATCCGGTCCTCTTCGGAATCCGCGGGGAAGTAGATGGCGTCATCGATGCCATGGACCACATCAGGTCAGAGCAGGTCGAGCGTGCGGTTTTGTTCAAGACGAATCAGGGAACCGACATGCATCTGATGCAATCGATGATCGACCAAACTCGCGGCGGGCGTTCGTATATCTTACGAGGCGTGGTCTCTTCCGCGCCGCGAACGATTCATGGCGGGCATGTCATCTTCGAAATTACAGACCCGCAGTCGGGATCCGGAATTGATTGCGCCGCGTTTGAGCCGACAAAGAACTTCCGGGGTATTATCAGGCAACTGGCTGTGGGTGACCGGGTTGTCGTCTGCGGAAGTGTGGATGGCGGGACGGTTCATCTTGAAAAGATAAAGATCGAGCATCTGACTGCCCTCTACGAGATCAGAAATCCGGTCTGCGCATGCGGAAGACGCATGAAATCGGCTGGCGTCGGGCAGGGTTACCGGTGCAGGAGATGCAGAACCGCGTCTCTTGTTCCTGATCGCGTGCCGATTAAGCGCAGTCTCGATTACGGCTGGTACGAGGTCCCGCCATCTGCGAGACGGCACATCGCAAAGCCGCTCGTGCGGTGTGCGGGAGGGAGTTATCTGGTGCATCCGGGCAGGTGACCTAACCGCAAGTTTAATATTAAATAGTGACAATACGATTTAATTGTATGACATTCCTTCTCCAGAGCAAACGGGATGCAACGAAATTCCAGATTCTCGTAGAGGTCGCATCACATCAGCCAAATGTACGCCAGAGCGAGATTGCACACACACTTGGGATCACGCCGCAGGCGGTCTCCGAATATCTAAAGGAACTGACGAATCAGGGGTTTGTGTATAGTGATGGACGGGTTAGATACAAGACGACTACGAAAGGGGTCGAATGGATAACCGAACACGCATTCTCACTTCGGAGGTATGCGCGATTCATACTTGAAGAGGTTGTCAGTCAGGTTGCGGTCTGGACTGCGATCGCTGACGAACCCTTACAGGCAGGTACGCAGATTTATCTCTATATGCGTGATGGTCTCCTGTATGCATCCGCGAAGCATGAAACAGGTGCAACAGGCAAGGTCATCTCGGATGTGCAGAAAGGAAGAGACATCGGTGTTACCGATCTGAGCGGACTCATCGATCTTCCGGATGTCAAAATCGTTATCGGGAAGGTGCCGAGAGTCCATCGCGGTGGCTCTACTGCTGTCAATTACCAGATGCTTAAAAAACTTGTGAAAGCGAATTGTTTCATTGCTGTGATCGGTGTTGAGGCGTTGATCGCCCTACAAAATATCGGGATCGATGCAGATGTGATGTTCGGTGCAAAAGAGGCAGTTGTCGAAGCAGCGTGGCATGGAGTGTCCTCTTTCGTGCTTTCGGTGGATGATGAACTCCCTTCGCTTTTAAAGCGGCTGGAGGCAGAGGGGATCGAATACGAACTGCACGATCTGAAGGCGTAGTGCCCTGATAATTCAGTATATGTGCCAGGTCAGCCAGTATATCTATCCTGGCATCATCATGAATTGGTGATTGATCTGGTACTGAATCACTTGGAGGCGGGAAAATGAATAAAGAGATTTATATAGATGTAACCTGAACTGTATTTTATTCTTTCGGGCGCGTCCCGGTTTACAGGGCATTACCAAGACATTACAAGGGCACTACCCGGAATCAGAAAAAACGATCTCACTTAACTCATGGACAGTTAGGAGCGGCGGAATATCGATCCCTTCCTTCAGGAGGTCCGGCGAGAGTCTGATGATAACAGGCAGCGTTATTCCTGTTTTTTCCAGGATTTCCTGTTCTGAAAAGACATGTCTCGTGTCGCCATCCAGTACGATCGTGCCATGGTCCATCACAACCGTCCGTCTGGCATACCCTGCCACGAGGTTCATATCATGAGTTACGAGGATGATTGTCTTCCCGAGTTCATTCAGATGCCGGATCTGCTGCAGAAACTTGTTTACATGCCCCCAGTCCTGCCCGGTGGTGGGCTCGTCGAGCACGATGATGTCAGGCTCCATCACAAGGATGGATGCCACCGCAAGACGCTGACGCTGACCCCGGCTTAACGAATGTGGGTGTCGGTCTCGAAACTCTCCAAGTTCCATCATCGAGATGGCCCGGTTCACGCGTTCCTCGATGAGGGTATCACGAAGTTTAATGTTTTCCAGACCAAATTTCAGCTCCTTGGTAACGCTATCCGTAAAAATCTGATTGTCAGGGTTCTGGAATAGATAGCCTACACTCTGCGCGAGCGTCGCCACCCGCATACCTGATATGTCATTGCCATCGATGAAGATTGTTCCATTATCGGGCTTTAAAAACCCGATCAAATGATTTATGAGGGTGGTTTTTCCTGCACCATTGTGTCCGATTAGTGCCACAAAATCACCTTCGGGGATCATAAGGTTGATGCCGTCGAGAGCAACCTTCCCATCTTCAAAGGTGTGCCGCAGATTCTTGATCTCGATCTTTGGTTTCGGTGCGGTTCTGGTGGGTGGTGTGTGAGCAACCCTGAATCGTGCGATATTGGCAGGTTTGTCCCGGAGTAACTGGCATAATCTGGCAAGCATCGTATTATATGATGAATCGGTTGGCAAATCCCCCTCGAAATCGCCAGAACCGTTTTTCATTGCATGACTAATCTCTGATAATTGAGGTAGGGCTATGCCGATACTTTTTAACTGATCATGTCCATCACCAAAGATTATATCTGGTGTATCGTCCATGATGATCTTCCCCTGATCCATAACAACGACGCGATCTGCAAGATGTACTACCTCATCAATTTTGTGCTCGATTAAGATAATAGTCATATTTTTTTCTTGATTTAACTTCCTTACAAGAGAGAGTACCTCGCCTGTGCCGACCGGATCAAGATCAGATGTCGGTTCATCCAGGACCATGACATGCGGCTCCATCGCAAGAGTGCCTGCTATTGCAACCCGCTGCTTCTCACCTCCGGATAGTGTGAAGACAAAACGATCACGCATATCCCCCATACCAATGGTGTGCATAGCTCGATCTATTCGCCCCAATATTTCTTCTTTCGGCATGCCGAGGTTTTCCGGTCCGAATGCAATATCTTTTCCGACTGTAAGTGAAAATAACTGGGTATCCGGGTTTTGGAAGATAATTCCCACATCCGATGCCATTTGATGTACTTTATAATTCCGGACATCCTTCCCGTTTATCACGATCTCGCCTTTGAGGTTTCCGCCTGCGATTTTTGGTACGAGTCCGTTTAAGCACTGGATGAGTGTGGATTTCCCGGAGCCGCTTGCGCCAAGAAGCAGCACGAACTCACCATCATTGATGTGCAGGTCGATGCCTCTTAATGTCGGTTCGGACATGTTCGGGTAGGTGTAGCTGACGTTTTGGATATCGATCATGGTTTTATTCCGTTTGATAACGATGTGTACCCTCCTACTACATAAATCTTATATATTAGCACGAAACATGAAGCTCTGATGAAAGGATTGTTCCGATATGAGCAGAAAGACACGGTTATGCACAGACTCGACCCGCGGGTGAAACTGGTGTGGGTTTTCGGAAT
Organism: Methanosarcinales archaeon; assembly: GCA_003661105.1. Taxonomy (GTDB): domain Archaea; phylum Halobacteriota; class Methanosarcinia; order Methanosarcinales; family Methanogasteraceae; genus Methanogaster_A. Next base: position 10,923 of record QMVM01000006.1, read on the forward strand.
GTCTGTTTTAAGCATGTTGTTTGGATCGCCGGCACTCCTGCTCATTGCGTTTCTATCCACACTGCCGTTCTGGGTGCTGGTCCAACCGTCGGCAGCAAAGATCCGTGCGATACTCTTCGTCTTCGGCACGATGGTCTTTGGTTTCATGCTCACACAATCCATATTCTATTACTGGGGGGACCCTGCGAATCCGACGTTCACAATTATACCTGCAACAGTCCCTGTGATCGGAGCAATCACTGGCGGGATACATTTCTACGCAGCGGGTGCGTGGTACGGGCTTATCCAGTCGCTCCGGTTTATGACCACTGTGAGTGCGGCGTCGGTCTTTGTTGCAAGCACACACCCAAGCGAACTGCTCGTCGGACTCGTGCGGTTTACAAAGATCCCGTTCACGAATATCCGGATCGGATTCCCAAACGAGATTGCATTCATGGTGTCTTCAGCGGTCGGGTTCGCACCATCGATGATCGAAGAGAGCATGATCATCATAAATGCGATGAGAGCGCGCGGGCTTGAGATCAAAGGGGGTATCCGGACAAAGATCAGGGCGCTGCGGCACATATTCTTCCCGATGGTGGTCGGGCTTCTGCGCAAAGGTAGACAGATTGCAATTGCTGCTGATGCGCGTGCGTTTCGTGCAACAAAGAACCGCACGTTTGTAGACGAACTGCAACTGGGGCGAGGTGATTATATTATGCTAATCTACATCGCCGCGTTTCTGGTAGCTGGTACATACTTAAGTTCCATCGGTTTCGGTGGGACCGCACCGGGGCTGGGATAATGACTCGGATTCGAAAAGGTCCGGTTCTGTTGCTTTCGATATTCATCATCGTGGTTATTTCACAAGCAGCCATGGCAGGTGAGTGGCGGGGCAGCGGCACACCACTCTACACCATCGCATCAGGCAGCATGCACGGCGGCGTCCATGTCGACGGGGGTCACGGACTCACCTACGCGGACCCGTACACCGAGTATTTCGATCTTCCCGATAATATAATTTATGCTCGTCTGTATGTGCCGATGTGGAACTACAACAAAGGGGACACGCTAACGGTCTCAATAAACGATAACGAGCTAAAAACACGGGAAGAACCCGATTACATTGCTGCATGGGGGGTCTGCTGCTATGCGTATGATGTCACTGAGGTCCCATTTAAGGAAGGGCTCAACGTGATATCAGCGACTTATGAGAACAACAACGGCGCACCTTATGGGATCTTTCTCGTTACCGTCTACGAAAACGAGAGCATGCCCTACACACAGTTCTGGATCGATGAGGGAAACTATGCACTCAGCAAGGCGGTTGCCGATGGCGGCGCTAAAGAGCAGGGAGAAGCGTTATTTCCGGGAGATGTGAAGACCGAGACTGTCGAAAAAGCAGACCTGTGGACGGTAATGATCGCAGGAACCGGGGGGGAGATTGACGAACTGTGGTTCAACTCAAAACTCCTAGGAAAAGATGTGGGAAGGGCTAAAACAGGAAGTTACCTGGATTTTGACCATTTCAATGTAACTGATGACCTTGTAGGTAATAACAACACTGCACTCTTCAAGAGAGGCGGTGAACAGTACCTGCACCCGTTCAATGCTGTTTTAGTGATTGAACACAAGAGCGGCGTAGAAGGCGATAAGGAATTGACGGTTTATGAGGCGCAATCATCTCTTATGTCTGTCATTCCAATCCCGGTAGTTGCAGTACTCGCGATCGCGATTATTGGCTTTTTTCTGATATACCTGAAAAAAAAACAGGAGCGAGGATGAGATTAATATGAATTACAGATCACTATTCTTTGTTTTTGCCATAATATTGGCATTATTACTTCCTTCTGTTGTCTATGCGGCAGGCAGCGTTGATGATATAGGTATCACAGTCACCATTCCCGACCGGAAGGAGGGTGTGTTTGCACCTGATAAACTGGTGGCAAGCGGCTCAGAGGAAGGTGCACGCATCACTTTCGAAAACCGCGGCGTAGAAACCGCAACCATCTCCGCAACGATTGTGGTTCCTGATCTCTTACCGCTATCCGTGCCAACACAGGAACTGAGCGGTCAGATCACACAGGATGGCAACACCCTGACAGTCAGCCCAATGGCGATCACAGGCGGAGAATCCGCGATCGTGCGAATCCGGGTGAAACCTCCCGAGTCGATTCCGATGAAGACGGCTGAAACGTTTCGAATAACTGCAACGGCGGCAGACGGTAGCAGAACCGAATACACCCACAAGATCACAATCATCCCTCCGCCGTCGTGGATCACTTATGGCACCATCATCATCAGTTTGTTGCTGGTTGCAATAGTGATCCTTGCAGTCAGACGGTTCGGAATTCTTGAGATGTACACCACGATCGATCTTGTCACAATCGCACTGCTCGCAGCGCTTGCCGGTGTTGTATTCAGGTGGTTCTGGCAGACGTTTAATGACCTGTTAGGGCCGTTTGGCGGACTCTTGTTCACGATACCGGTGTCCGCGCTGATGGTGATCGCGCTACATCTCGTCAGAAAACCCGGCACTGCCATGCTACTCTTCCTTGTTGACCAGCTGGTTTGCATGGTGATCTGGGGTTCAAACATCACAGTCTGGCTCGGGTGGTATCTGCTCGAGGGTGCAGTCGTGGATGCCGAGGTTGCGCTTTTAAAGGGGAACTATGCAGACACGCGAATTGCATCTATGATATATGGCATGTCACGGGGTTTCATCTCCTACTGGTTATTCTACTTCCTTTTCGCGCCGACTGCGTGGAAGATCTGTTATGCGCCGTGGTACTCATGGCTCCAGGTCGGGCTTGCAGTCCTTGGTGGACTCATCGGCGGATCGATCGGGTATGATGCGGCGCGGAAGATGCGGAGCGCGATGATGTGAGGAACAGGATTTCAAATCATAGCTGGCATATTTGATGCGCGGGTCAGGAGACTTTTTATTATTCTCCGGTCACCGTTATTTTTGGCAGCTCTCTGGTTTTGAGTGGCGGTTGACTTGTTTCTCCATTTCCGCAAACTCTCGCGACGAATCTTTTATTATTTTCTGATAACGTCGGATTGTCTTACGCAACCACAACTACCATAATGGAGAACTATCGGTCTGAAAAGTGGTTTACACCACTAATCTGTGTCCATCTGCGTTAATCTGTAGATGATACTATTTTAGCCACAGATTAACACAGATTTCACTGATTACACCTACACAATCATACCCGTATTTGTCGGGTTGGCGCCATGTTTTCAACCAACCAGAATAAATTAAAAAGTCTCCTCGCGACCCACTGCGGCAAACAAACGTAACCGGAAGAACTTAAAAATTGTTCGGATTATGCGCGGGGATGTCTAGAATAGTTGGATAAACGTACTTAATATGTGGCAAATTTCTTTCGGAGCTAATGCGTAGGTAGAAATATTTATATAGTGTGAGGTTCACGTGCCTACACACAAATTAGTAATACTACATACAGGTGAATGACATCATGAGACATATTATAATAGCAATACTTATATTAGCCCTCATACCCGCCATGGCGGCAGAGACCGTCACTGGCGGGCACGGGCAGAACGACCACGCGGCAGAGAGCTACGCCGGCGACAATCCGCTCCTCACATACCAACACGGAACCATCAGAGGAGACCTCATCTACACAATCGGGGACAGCAAGTACTCTGGCAGGTTACACCCGAACGACACATACACCGTTAATCTTTCGATAAAACTCCCAAAAGGAGCGACAGTCGAGTTCGCACGGCTGTATACGTACTGGACATGGAGTTACATCGGGAGCAATGGCACGTATCCGGATATGCAGGTCACATTTGACGGAACAGAGATAAATCCCGATCAGACCTTCACTGACCGCAAGGGAATATCACCTTACGATTATCCGGCTGGAACCTACTGCTACGATGCTACCGACCGGGTTAAATCCGGCGGAGCGTACACGGTAGTCGTTGAAAATGCAGCCACCGACTCTAAAAAGTTCAGCGTGAACGGAATCGGGCTTCTGGTTATTTACAACGATCCAAACAGGGATGAGATCGAGTACTGGGTCAAAGAAGGATGCGACATCATCTCTGTCAATGAGGATGTCGGCGTAACAGCGGAGGCCGCAACTACGGAATTTGTCTTCGAAGGGGACGTCCATCATGGCGATGCGGAGGATGTGACGAAAGCAACCCTCACAACAGTAGTTGCTTCCGGAGATAAGGGTGAAAACACCATGACATTCAATGAGGAGGCGTATAGCGGTGTGTATGCAGGCGATCCGTATCCGGATCTTGCAATCGATGAGCGCGATGTGAGCGCGCATCTGGTAGCCCGCGACAACACGGTGCAGATCCGGGATGACGGAGACTTCATGGCTCCGAGCAACGCGTTTCTCGTGGTCTCTTGCGGACCGCAGCAACAGGCACCAGAATCATCACCGACATCAGAATCGACACCGGGGTTCGGACCGTTCCTTACGATTCTCGTAATAACCGTATCGATCATTGCATTAAGAAGACGATCATGAACTGGAATATCGTTCGAGAGGATGCATCCCGCCATCTCAACGGGATCGGACATATACTGGCAGTAACGCTCATACTATCATCTATTCCCGTTGCATCAGCACAATACGCCTCTGACGGGTTCAACCTCGGTACGATCCGGCACGACACCGTCGTGGGAGGCGTCTATGTCGATGGCGGGCATGGGGTGGGCACCTCGCCATACACAGAGGTCTTTACCGACGTTCCTTCCGATCTTCTCTTCGCACGTCTCTATGTGGGCGTGAAAGGCGGCACAAAGGAAGCGACCGGCTGGGTTTCGGTGGTATTCAACGAGCATGATCTCGAAACGATATCTCTTGCGGGGCTAAACGACACCAATCCGGAGGTCTACTGCTCCGGAAACGGCGAATACTGGATATATTACGATGTGGCGGAATATGTCGCCGGCGGCAATGACAATACTGCAACGATCACCACGGGTGGCAAGATCGACGGCAGGGTCAAGGGAACCGCGCTCGTTACAGTCTACCGCGATTCCGCCGAAACCAGCAAGGAATACTGGATCTGCGAGGGGAATATAAACCTGAATTACCGGACAGAGCACGACTGTGAGACCGTCGCTTTCGAGAGGATGTTCGGGAGTTCCGATGATCTCAAGTCTGCCACACTCTGGACGATGTACCTATCAGGAAACGAGGATGTGAACGACACGCTCTCATTCAACGGTCATCTGATCGCAGAGGATGCTGCGGATGGTGGGTGCATGGAGGGTGGGGTGTATGTGTGGAGGGATTTATGCTTTGATCTCGACTCCCGGGATGTCACCGAGTATATCCAGCCGCAGAACAACATAACCTACAATCGGACGATAGACGGATACTTACAGCCGGTTGGTGCAGTGTTGATCGCGGAACATACAGGGAAGGTTCCGGCGCCATCTTCCAGGTCAACGGAATCGATACCGGAATCGCCACCGGAATCGCCACCGGAATCGCCACCGGAATCGATACCGGGATTCGAATCAATAGTTGCAATCACCACTATTCTTATATCAGCCAGTGCGGTGAGAAGACTATGAAACTTAAATATAAATATATAATATTATACCTGCTCCTGCTAACCTTTCTCCCACACGCGGAAGCGACGTATGCGGTAGATGGTACGCCGATCGTTGCTGTAAAACACGAGACCGTTTCAGGCGGAATTTACGTGGATGGAGGACATGGCATTGGAAGTTCGCCCTACACACAGAGTTTCAGCAACGTGCCTGCAAATGTGGTCTATTCTCGCCTGTATGTCGGAATCTGGGGTGGAAACCCAGATTACACCGGAACGGTCAAGACCACGGTTAATGGGCATACACTCGGGACGCTGAACCTTAAGGGCAAGGCAGACACCAACCAGAATGTGATGTGCACTGGCTTTGGGGTATATCTTGTAACTTATGTGGTGCCGGTATCATCTCTGAATGCAGGAAGCAATACTGTGGTGGTTACAACGTCGGGCGATATCGATGGCAGGGTCTACGGAGTTACGCTCGCCGCAGTCTACGAGCGCGAGGGCGCGCCAGAGGTCGAGTACTGGCTAAATGACGGGCACGAGAATCTGAACGGCAAGAACTCGCACGACGAATGCACCACCTCCTTCGCTGCTGCGACCTCCTCAAATCAGGGTGCCAGCCTCACGGTCGCGTATCTGTGCGGAAATCGTGGCGAGAAGGATTATCTCTACATAAATGACAATCAGATCGGGGGCGATGATGTGGCTGACAGCATGGGAGATTCCGCTAGCAGTTTTGATATCAAGACCTTTGATGTCACAGATCACTTTGATTCGTCAGGAAATACCATATTGTTAAAAAGAGGCGGTGAATCCACGGTTCACCCGTTCATTGCGGTGCTCACGCTTACAAGTGGCGGCACACCAACGCCGACACCACCCCCGTCGAACAAGCCGGATCTGACAATCACCGAGATCAAAGTACCTGACCAGATCTTTGCGGATGAGGATAACACAATCGAAGTTGTTGTGCAAAACCCGACTGATTATGACATCGAGGATGCGTTCAATCTCGAGTTGTCTGTGGGAAGCATCACCCTCGGATCGATTCGCATTCACGATCTTGGCGCGGGCGAGAGCGAGACGGTGCAATTTATATGGGATCCGGACGAGACGATCGAGTACACACTCTCTGCGGTGGTGGATGTTAACGACGAGGTTGACGAAGCAGACGAGACAAACAACAAGAAGACCTCTGCTGTTACAGTAGGCAAGTCGATGGGGTATTATGGCGATGATTCGATTGAAACGTTTGAGCATGGCACCATCAATGGCAGCATTGTGTACACAATCGGAAACAGCAGTTACTCAAAACTCCCGCTGAGTCTTGATGACGAGTATGCGGTCGAGTGCAATCTAACGCTGCCTGATAATGCGGCAGTCAGGAATGCACGACTATATATTTACTGGACGTGGGGTCATAAAGGATCGGAGGGCAAGGCTGCCACTATGGATGTTACCTTCGACGGTCACACGATACCGGCGGACGACCGTTACACGGATCGGAAGGGCTATGACCCGTACAACTATCCGAGCGGCACGTACTGCTATAATGTAACAAATTATATAGAAGATGGAAATGGTAGCAGGATCAACTACACAACTGTTGTGAAGAATACGGGCGAGGATTATGCAAAGTTCGGAGTGTGCGGGATCAATCTTATTGCGGTCTATGAGGATTTGAAAGAACCCGAGATCGAGTACTGGATAAACGAGGGCTGCGACATGATCTACGAAACAGATGGCGACGGTGTCAAAATCACGTCAGAGGATGCGACAACGAATATCTTCTTTTCAGGCGTGATCGATCTTGCTGAAGTAAAGAGGGCGACACTTACAACAGTTGTTCTATCCGGCGACAAGGGAAATAATGAACTCGGGTTCAACAACGAGACCTGGGATGAGGATGTCTACAATGGCGAACCATACGACGATCTTGCGATAGATGAGCGTGACGTGACCGATCATCTCGGTACCAATGGAAATTACGCATACATCGTGGACAAGGGTGACTATATGGTTCCGAGCACCGCACTCCTCATTCTTGAGCGCGGGCAGAAGGTGGAGAAGCTTGACCTGGTTGCTGTGGTGGTGGGTGAGATCACTGACATGGGCATCCACTACATCTCTGATGATATATACGGCGCAGTCTTCGGGACGCTCAGGTTTACAGTCCTTGATCGGTTCGATCGAATCACCAGATACAGGGAAGCAAGGGATATCCTGGTATATGCGGTGCCCTCTGATTGCGATCCCGATTATAATGTGTGGATGAACATCACAGAGACCAGTGAACCAGAAAGAACACTCACGCTCTTCAATGATCCGTACACAAACGAGACACAGGATTACAAAACCGAGATCTGCTTCTTTGATGAGAATGACGACAAAAACTTCGACGAAGATAACGATACCTATATCTACCGAACCACGACCAGTTACGATGGCACGTTTGCAATACAGCTGGACGGGGGGATGTATGACATCTACACCAGATACTGAGCATAATAAGAACCGGTGGAAAATTATATCGATTGTTGCGATTCTGATTGCATTGATTTCGATCATATTAAATGTATATTTCTATCTTTCAGATAATTCTGAAATAGCACCCAGCGCTAACAATGAAACGAACAATTCCACTGTACTGAACATATCGAATGAAAATGGGATGGGGGTGCACAGGATTGCAAGGGTGGCAATAACGCCCGGCGATACTACCGTGATCGATTGAGCGCGATTCTCTGACCGGAGTAACACTTATATGCTGTTGTGTAATTTACACACATGCAGTAAGATTATTGCTGCGAGTATCTCTAAATAGTTTGAGATTAATAACAGAATAGTAACATAGGAGGAACAAAAGTGAAAAAAATGATATCTTTGGTATGCATCGCTGTTCTTATGATGGTTGCGCCTGTGCTGGCGGCTCCGGATATGAGTGTGGAGAGCATAGCTCTTAACTGCGGATATCTCTTCGGTAACGAGAGTAATGAGATCTCTGCAAAAATCACGAACAGCGGCACTGATTCCAATGGGTCGTTCGAGGTCAGTTTCGTTCTCAGTGATGGATTCAGTACAATAGAATCCATCGATGCACTCGCTGCAGGAGCTAACACCACGGTGAGTATCAATGACCCGACCATCAGGGATTCTGGTGATGGGGTGACAATAACAGTGACCGCGGACTGTTCTGGTAATATTGCCGAGAATGATGAGTCGAACAATAGAACAACGCTGGACACAACCGTTGTGAATAACGGCTACAAAGGCAAGACCTACACCGGAGGCGAGAATATGACGACGTGGGAGACGTACGATCTCAATGGTGATCTGGTCTATTCGGCAGGTGACAGTTGGTATCTAAGTGGCTATTATGGCTGGTCATCAGCACTTTATACCACTAACTGGACCGCAAGCGACATACCAGTTCCTGCGAGTGCGGCCATTAAAGAGGTGCGGCTGTATGTTCCATACTGCTTTGACTATCAGGGCGATATGTCAGATAACATCAGCCTGAACTTCAATGGGAATGTGCAAACAATAGAGAATCACTACACCGATAGGAAGAGCCACGGTAGCTATGACAATCCGTATGGGCTGCTGGCGTACGACGTAACTGCTGATTTCGATACGAACGGAAACACCGCCGATCTCACAAACTCAAACCCGAAATGCTGTGCGCAGAAGACCGCATCCATCCGAGGCATGATGCTGGTAGTGGTATATGAGGATGCAAACGAACCGCGAAGGCAGATATTTGTCAATGAGGACTTAGATGTACTTAATGGCAAGTCATCCTATTGCACAACGCCGGATGAAGCGACCGCGTGGGCACCGATCACCGGACTCACGATTAATCCGTCGACTATAGCGAGTGCCCGGCTGGTAACGTTTGCTCCCGGGGCCAATCCGGCCGAAGGGGAATTGATCTTCAATGGACACGTCTGGACTGACGAGTGGAATGACAACGGTGTTCACCAAATTGGAATCAGTGACCGTTATGTGACTGCACATTTACGAGCAACTGGCAATGTTGTGGGTTTCCAGAGCAGTGCAGACAGTATGGAAGCAAGTAATGCGATCCTGATATTGGAAGAAGGAGACTCGTGGGCAGATTCTGATTCCGATGGCGTTCCGGATTACTGGGACGATGAACCAGACACACCGTCCGGATATCTCACGGATTCGGAGGGCAGGGGATACCGCATCGGTGATGTCAACCGGGATGGTAAACTTACGAGTGTGGATGCGATGATGATCCTGCAGGCGATAGTTAAGAACATCGAGCTATAAAACGCTCGATGATCTATTTTTTTTATTCCGTACGAATTTGCACGTAGCTAACGTCCGCTGATTGAGAAATC